>CAWCBX010000020.1:0-11898 GCA_963793595.1 uncultured Gammaproteobacteria bacterium
CACTTCCAGGTAGCGCGAAAATTCGGCCATTATAGTCTGGTGAAATTGCAGCTCGAAACGGGACGTACCCATCAAATTCGAGTGCATATGGCGCATATTAACTATCCGTTGCTCGGTGATACGGTCTACGGTGGACGGGCGCGTGTCCCGGCAGGAGTCGATGATGCTTTGCGGCAGGTGATTCAGGGCTTCAAGCGCCAGGCCCTGCATGCCGAGCGTCTCAGTTTTGAACATCCGCGTAGTCATGAGATGGTCAGCTTTGCAGCACCACTGCCGGACGATTTCCAGCGCCTGCTGGATGCGTTGATTCAATATGATTGAAACGATTCAGCCGAACTGGGCTGCACCCTCCGCGATTCGGGCCTGTTGCACTACCCGCATGGGTGGCGTCAGTGCGGCACCATTCGACAGTCTGAATCTGGCGTTACATGTCGGAGATGACGCCGGCCGGGTTACGCGAAATCGAAAATTGCTGCGAGAGCAGCTAAAACTGCCCACTGAACCTTGCTGGATCAACCAAACCCATGGCACGCGGACGGTTACTCTTGGCCAGGATGTTGCGCGCGATGCCGACGCCGCGGTCACCCGTGTTGCCGGCACCGTCGCGGTAGTGATGACCGCGGATTGCCTGCCCATCCTGCTGTGTAATCGCGCTGGCAGCGAAGTCGGTGCGGTACATGCCGGCTGGCGTGGTCTGCAGGCTGGAGTCATTCAATCGGCGCTGGCGACGATGAATTCACCCAATCACCAGCTGATGGCGTGGATAGGTCCAGGTATCTCACAGGCCTGTTTCGAAGTTGGTGACGAAGTGCGCACTGCCTTCATCGATTCGATGCCGGATGCGCAGACTTTCTTCAGCGCGAATCGTCGAGGACACTGGCTTTGTGATCTTGCCGGTCTTGCCGAACAGGTATTAAAGGCACAGGGAGTCGGTGAAGTCTGCCGTGATTCGCATTGCAGCTATGGTGATTCCGACAGGTTTTATTCCTATCGACGCAGCGCCACCACCGGGCGTATGGCCGCGTTGATCTGGATCAATTAATCAATACATCGCCGGGCTTGAAATGACGCTTATTAGCCCTATATAACCCTCCAATTATTAATGTTTAGAGGGCTGTATCATGCGTATGGATCGCTTGACCAGTAAATTTCAGGAAGCGCTGGCTGACGCGCAGTCGTTGGCTGTAGGACGGGATCACCAGTTCATCGAACCGGTGCATCTGATGATTGCTTTGCTCGATCAGCAGGGCGGCTCGGTGCGTCCGTTGGTTACGCATGCGGGGGTAAACATCAACCTGTTGCGCTCACAGCTCGGTGAGCTGCTCGATAAGCAGGCAAGCGTCGAAGGCGCCGCCGGTGAGCTGCATATTTCCAATGCGCTTGGCAAATTACTCAATGTCACCGACAAGCTCGCCCAGGAGCGCAAGGATCAGTTCATCTCCAGCGAACTGTTCGTACTCGCGGCAATGGATGATAAGGGGCCATTGCATGATGTTTTGTTGTCGGCGGGTGCGAATAAGAAATCGATCGCCGATGCGGTGGAGGCAATTCGTGGTGGCCAGTCGGTGAATGATGCCAATGCCGAAGACCAGCGCATGGCGCTGGAAAAATATACCGTCGATTTAACCGAGCTTGCCGAGCAGGGCAAGCTCGACCCGGTCATCGGGCGTGACGAGGAAATTCGTCGTGCGATCCAGGTATTGCAGCGTCGTACCAAGAATAATCCAGTGCTAATCGGTGAGCCCGGTGTTGGCAAGACTGCAATTGTCGAAGGTCTCGCGCAACGTATTATCAACGGCGAAGTTCCCGAAGGTTTGAAAAACAAACGCCTGTTATCGCTCGATATGGGTTCCCTGATCGCAGGGGCAAAGTTTCGTGGTGAATTCGAAGAGCGCCTCAAGGCGGTGCTGCATGATCTGGGCAAACAGGAAGGGCAAATTATCCTGTTTATTGATGAATTACACACCATGGTTGGTGCCGGTAAGGCCGAGGGTGCAATGGATGCCGGCAATATGCTGAAACCCGCGTTAGCGCGCGGCGAGCTGCATTGCATTGGCGCGACTACACTGGACGAATATCGTCAGCACCTCGAGAAAGATGCAGCGCTAGAGCGACGTTTTCAAAAGATCATGGTGCAGGAACCTAGTGTCGAGGATACGATCGCGATACTGCGGGGCCTGAAGGAGCGCTACGAAGTTCATCATGGTGTTGATATCACCGATCCGGCGATCGTGGCGGCGGCAACGCTGTCCTATCGTTACGTAACCGATCGTCAGCTGCCGGATAAGGCGATCGATCTGATCGATGAAGCAGCCAGCCGTATCCGTATGCAGATTGATTCCAAGCCGGAAGATATGGATCGTCTGGAAAGGCGGCTGATCCAGCTTAAAATCGAACGCGAAGCACTGAAAAAGGAAAGCGACGCGGCGAGTTTGAAAAGACGCGCCTCGCTGGAGGACGAAATCGACAAGCTGGAGCGTGATTATTCTGACCTCGACGAGATATGGAAAGCGGAGAAGGCCGCTCTGCAGGGAAGTGTCCACATCAAAGAAGCACTCGAGCGCGCCCGCCTCGATCTCGAAACCGCACAACGTGCCGGTGACCTGGCGCGTATGTCGGAATTGCAGTACGGACGCATCCCGGAGCTCGAAAAGCAGCTCGATCTGGCCGCCAATGTTGAAATGCAGGATATGAAACTGTTGATCAACAAGGTCGGTGAAGAAGAGATCGCCGAGGTTGTGTCGCGTGCGACCGGAATCCCTGTGTCGAAGATGCTTGGCTCGGAGCGTGAAAAACTGCTGCAGATGGAAACCAAGCTCGGTGAGCGGGTGGTTGGCCAGGGCGAAGCGGTAAAAGCCGTCTCTGACGCGATTCGACGTTCACGTGCGGGCCTTTCTGACCCGGCGCGCCCGAATGGTTCATTCCTGTTCCTGGGTCCAACCGGGGTAGGTAAGACCGAGTTAACCAAGGCGTTGGCTCATTTTCTATTTGATACCGAGGATGCGATGATTCGCATTGATATGTCGGAGTTCATGGAGAAGCATAGTGTAGCGCGGCTGGTAGGTGCTCCACCGGGATACGTGGGTTACGAGCAGGGAGGCTATCTAACCGAGGCAGTGCGACGTCGACCCTACTCGGTGATTCTGCTCGACGAAATCGAGAAAGCGCATCCAGATGTGTTCAACATCCTGTTGCAGGTGCTCGATGATGGTCGACTCACCGACGGTCAGGGGCGAACGGTTGATTTTCGTAATTGCATCATCGTGATGACCTCCAATCTCGGATCAACAGAGATCCAGGCCCATGCAGGAGATCAGCATTATGATGAAATCAAGCGGGCTGTCATGGAGCAGGTAGCGGGCCACTTCAGGCCGGAATTTATTAATCGTATCGATGAATCTGTCGTCTTCCACCCACTGACCAAAGAGCAAATCCGTACGATTGCCCAGATTCAGCTGCAGGCCCTGATTGCACGCCTGCAGGAAAAGGAAATTGGTATGACGATCAGCGATGCAGCGATAGATTTGCTGGGTGAGCTGGGGTTCGACCCGGTATATGGCGCTCGTCCGCTCAAGCGTGAGATTCAGCAGGCGATCGAAAACCCGCTGGCGAGGTCGCTTCTAGCGGGAGAATTCGAAGCGGGAGACCTTATAGTGATCGATTTAGACGACGCCAGGCAGTTTAGTTTCACCAAACAATAACTGCACTGAGGACTGATGCGCATAAATTAGGGTTGGGTTAGCCTTTTTATTGCCATTTATGGCTATAATCTCTGTCTGAATGCTGTAGTCACTAGAGCAAGGGCAAAATTATAAGAACATGGCGGTACTGGGTTCAATTCGTTATAAAAGGACGCTGAAGCAGCTTCTCGATTGTGATGATCTGGAAAGCGCAAAGGCTTTGGCACTGATTGATAAGCTGCGCCAGACGTCCAAAGATTCGCTCGAGCATTTAATCCAGATAATCCCCGCATCCTCCGGGGTGCATCGAGAAATATTGACGGAAATCTGCCTCGAGAATGTCGAGGGAAGTACCGAAGAGCTGTTTCTCAAGAGTCTGGATAACGATGCTACCGATATCCGTACCACCGCTGCCTCCATACTTTCCCAGACCGCCCAGGTTAATCCGAGCAAGCTGTTCAAGAAGCTGCATGAATCCGATGTTTCAAAAACTGAAATTATCGATATTCTCGCTTTTCAACGCGCGCAACTGAAACCTGAGCAAATAATAACCAACGCACTCAAGCTGGATAAGACCCATGCCGAGCAATTGCTCAAGCTGGCGCCGGATTCGGAAATGCCGCTAGATCTGGATGTGTTGCGCCTTGATCCGGCAGCTATCGGAAGTCCTTCGGTTAAAATCATGCTGCTGCGTTATTTTGCCCAGGTTGAGCAGGCGGCGGTGGCGCAGCAAATTGCCAGGTTCTTAACCGATGACAACAAGACAATCGTGATTGAGGCTCTGAAATCACTGAAAAATCTCCCGGTTAAATTTGATGCCTCGGTGCTGCTGCCGTTTATCGAATCCATGTCTGAAGTCGAACGCGAAATGGCAATCGATGTTCTGCGCGTGCAGGCGGATGCAGAGCTGGTTCCCAGGCTGGCACCGTGGACCTGCGGCAAATCGGATGAAATCCGCGAAATCTTTATCAAGTTATTCGTCAAGCATGTTACTCCTGAAGGGTTCGAAACCTTCCTGCGTTTGCTCGAGCAACAGGAGTGGTGGGGTGTAGAACAGTCATTGAAATGCCTGCAGAAATTTGGCAATGACAAGCTCTATGCGGCGGCCGAAGGGTTGACCGACCATGACAACGAGTTCGTCCGTGAACAGGCACAGAAATTTGCTTCACAAAGTATCGATCCGTCGGATCTCAAACAACTCTGGGATAACGCCCTGCATGAAAACTGGCAGGTGCGCGATTCTGCCATCGAGGCTATTGGCAGATCGAACAAGCGTGAATCGATTGGAATTTTGAAGAAAGTGATCGAGAAATGGCCGGAATCGGCGCCTACGGTGCTCAAGGCGGTGGGTGAGCTCGGTTTCAGCAAGGGGCTCGAAATTGCATTCGCCTGCCTGCGCATGCCCGAGGCACTGATACAGCGCGAAGCGCTCGAAGCCATTGGTAAGCTGGCCAGCAAGCGGCACGCGAAAACTGTACGTGACAAGTTGATGCAAAAAGTCCCTCAGCTGCAGGCCACCGTGCGCGATACTGCTGGTGAAGTTGTCAATCGATTGACCGAGGTCTACGAGCTTGCTCCGCTCAATGTCGATCAGGAAGCTTACTTCGATACCCGCCTGCTCAAGTTCGATACCCAGGCGGTCGACCAGGGTGGCCGCCAGGCAGCTGCGGTGGCGCCAGCGATGGCACCTGAGCCGCAATCCCTAAACATTGAAGATTTAAAGAAGGGCGACCTGTGGCTGGATCGCTTCCGCATCGGCAAGGAAATCGGTCGTGGCGCGATGGGACGGGTCATGCTGGCTACGGACGAAATGGTAGGCGAACCGCTGATATTAAAATTTATGCATCCTGAGCTGACCGCTGAAGAGTCTTCGCGAGAGCGCTTCCTGCGCGAGGTCAAATATTCGCGCAGAGTGAGCCACCCGAATGTTATTCGTGTTCACGATATGTTGTTCAAGGATAACTTGAGCGCGATATCGATGGAGTACTTCGAAAGCCGGGGGATCGACGAATACCTTAAGGAAAGAAAATGTTTTGTACCCAAAGATGCCCTCGATATCCTGTTACAGGTCGCCAATGGTATGGCGGCGGCACACAATCAGGATGTCATTCATCGAGATCTGAAACCGAGTAATATCTTGATGGACAAAGATGGGCTGGTAAAGATCGTGGACTTTGGTATTGCCTCGGCTTCGTCCAATACCGACTCGACCCTGACCAAGACCGGGTCGATTATCGGTACCCCGGCCTACCTTTCACCGGAGCGCGCCAAGGGGCTGGACGCCGATCATCGTAGCGATATCTACGCGCTGGGCATCATCGCCTACGGCATGCTTACCGGGCAACTGCCTTATACTGGCGAGCCCATGTCGATGCTGTTCCAGCATCTCGAAGGTAAAGCGGTACCGGTGCATGAAATTAAAAAAGAGCTGAGTCCTCGCATCAGCCTGCTGGTACAGAAGTTGATGGCAGTCGAACTCGAAGACCGATTGCAGACCATGGAGGACGTCGCGGAAGCGATCAAAGAAGTGCAGCAGAAAATGAGATAACAGCCGGATTTACAGTTAATGTCAATACAGACCATCATCGAACAGAAACTCGCCAGCGAGTTCGAAATCGAGTTCCTGCAGGTTGAAAACGAAAGCCATATGCATAACGTTGCGCCGGGCTCGGAATCGCATTTCAAGGTTACTATTGTCAGCGATTCGTTTACGGATCAGATGTTAATCAAGCGACACCGCATGGTGAACAAAGCGCTGCAACAGGAAATGCAGCAGATTCATGCGCTCGCGTTACACACTCTGACGCCCGATGAGTGGCAAGCGCGTGCAGGCAGTGTTGCCGATTCGCCCGCATGTCGTGGCGGCGGTAAGAATCAGTAGAACAGGATTTTAAATAACGCCACGACCTACCGGGTTGGTGTTGTAAATCACGGCAAGTACCCGCATAAAATCAATCTCGAGTCGCTCCGAAAACTCTACCGCCAGCTGCATGTACTGCGACATTTCGAGGGCAGGTGGAGGTGAGCGAATGCCGTAAGCAATCGTGTTTTCAAGACCCTGTACCGGCAGGCACAGGGTTTGCCTGTCAAACACCAGGCGCAGATCCCTGTAAAAACGATTAAAGTCATACTCGCTATCGATTAACAGGTTATAGGCCAGGGCGCCCTGTTTGGTGAGCAGGCGGAACAGATTGTTAGTGGCATTTTTTTCTAGCAACCAGGCGGGTGATTGCACGCCACTGAAAATATCGACCAGGATGAGGTCATAATTTTGGTCACAATGCTCGATGAAATGTGCCGCGTCGTCGTAAACATAGCTGAGCCCGGCTTGTGCGGGTGGTAGTATCTCCATTTTCAGCAATTTCTCGATCAACTCGACATCGATGTCGACGGCAGTGATTGCCGCGTCAGGGTAATAGTAGCGCAGGAAATGCAGTAACGAACCCGCCGCGATACCCAGTACCAGGATACGCTCAGGTCGAGGGATAAACAGTAATATCGCCATCAGGTACTCGAGATTCTTGAGCGCCAGGTGATGGGGGTTTTCTAAATCGATGACGCTTTGGAGAGCGTCGTCACCGCTGTGAAGCTCCAGGCGTCCCGGGAGAAAATACGCATTGATGCTGTTGTATGCGGTTTCAATCTTGAAATTTTTGTTTTTCTCTTCCATATTATATTTTGGCAGTTTATAGATACTTAACCCAGATGTTGAAATTTACCAAACCATTGCTAATTACCAAGCTAAAAGCAACCGGGGTGCATCTGAGCCTGAGCATCATCGTGTTTGTTTACCTGGCTTACCAGATATATTTCAACTGGTATCCGCAACCTTATTTTTCAGTCGACGGTGGTTGGCAGGGAATTCGCCTGATCGGAGCTGTCGATCTGGTATTAGGTCCATTTATAACTTTTCTGATTTTTGACCTGCGCAAGCGCCGCCGAGAAATTTTATTTGATCTGGTAGTCATCGCGGTAATCCAGTTTGGCGCACTCGCCTATGGTATTAATCTTACCTATACCCAGCGACCAGTTGCCATCGTAGTGATCGATGATTTCGTGGTAGGGGCGACCATGGAACAATATGGTGGAAAACTGGAATCGGCTGGATCAACTCAAGCAGTATAGCGATGAGAAGCCGCCGATCATTTTCGCGGATCTGCCACTTGATAAAGAGGCGCTTGACGAAGTAAATCGCATCACGTTAGAAGATAAGACACTTGTGCATGCACAGCTGCAGCTTTACAAATCCAGAGCGGAGCTTACGGCGGCGCTTAAATCAAAACAGGTAGTGTATATGTCACGCATGGACTACTATCAAGCACCGCGACCGTTATGAAGCCTGGTTAGAGCAACACGGTAAATCTGAGGATGAGATTTTGATCGCTCGTTTTGACGGGCGTTATGGGAAAGTATGGCTGGTATTTAACCTTGATGGCAGTTACCTTGACTATTTCTAGGTCGAGATGTTGGAAATTGCGCCGAGACTATTATAAAATCCCGTGCCCTTTTAGGTGGGTCCAGTTCCGGTTTACCAGGGACTCACGGGATTGTTTAGCGGAGATAAACATGCCAATTTACGAGTATGTATGTAACGAATGTGGGCATCAGCTCGAAGCGTTGCAGAAAATGAACGATGCGCCGTTGCTGGAATGCCCGGCCTGTGAAAAAGAAGCGTCTGAAAAAGAAAATTTCGGCGCCTGGGTTCAGGTTGAGTGGTTCCGGCTGGTACGAGACTGATTTCAAGTCGAACAACCAGAAGAACCTGTCGAAGGGAGACAGTACTGAAAAGGATTCTTCCAGCAAAGCGGACAAACCAGCAGCTAAAGAATCAACCAAATCTGCCAGCAAGGGCAACACGGCCAGCAAAGAGGCCGCCGCCTGAAGACTCTGCCCGGCGGATATGCCGGGCGTCTCGTTATTTAACTCATACTTGGACCAGTCCCTATGCGCACGCACTATTGTGGTGAGCTCAATCAACAACATATCGATCAGCAGATTACCGTCTGTGGCTGGGTTAACCGTCGCCGTGACCATGGCGGCGTGATTTTCGTCGATTTACGCGATAAAAAGGGATTGTTGCAGGTCGTGTTCGATCCTGACGATGCGGCCATGTTTGCGCAGGCCGAAACCTTGCGCAATGAATTTGTGCTGCGGGTTGACGGCAAGTTACGAATTCGCCCCGAAGGTACCAGTAATCCCGAAATGGCGACCGGCGAGGTTGAGCTGCTGGCGCATAAGCTGGAAATTCTGAACGCGTCGGAAACCCCGCCGTTCCAGCTCGATGAGGACGACGTCCATGATGATAACCGCTTAAAGTATCGTTATATCGATTTGCGTAAGCCTGAAATGCAATACCGCATGCAATTGCGTGCAGGAGTTACGCATTTTCTGCGCAGCTGGCTGGAAGGCAACGAATTTCTCGATATTGAAACGCCAATGTTAACCAGGGCGACACCCGAAGGCGCACGTGACTACCTGGTGCCGAGCCGCACCCATCCCGGTACATTTTTCGCGTTGCCCCAATCACCGCAACTATTCAAACAGTTACTGATGATGTCGGGTATGGATCGCTATTATCAAATCGTGCGTTGCTTTCGCGATGAGGATTTGCGCGCTGATCGCCAGCCCGAGTTTACCCAGCTGGATATTGAAACTTCGTTTATGGACGAAGCTGGAATCACCGGGTTGATGGAGGAGATGATGCGCGGCCTGTTCGCGGAGGTGCTCTCGGTCGACGTCGATGGTCCGTTTCCGCGCATGACATGGGCCGAGGCGATGGAGCGATTTGGGTCGGATAAACCCGATTTGCGTATCGCGCTCGAGCTGCAAACGATTTCCGATCTACTCGAAGATGTCGAATTCAAGGTGTTTTCCGGCCCCGCCAGGGATCCCCAGGGCAGGGTGGCGGCGTTACGCGTACCCGGTGGCAACACCCTGACGCGTAAAGAGATCGACGTCTACACCGATTACGTCGGTCGCTACGGTGCCAGGGGGCTGGCTTACATAAAATGCAATGATGTCACCCAGGGTCGGGACGGCCTGCAGTCCCCCATTTTGAAGTTTTTACCCGACGATGCCGTTGCAGGCCATCATTGAGCGCACCGGGGCTGAAACCGGCGACCTGATTTTCTTTGGCGCCGACAAGGCGAGTGTTGTCAATGAGTCACTGGGAGCGCTGCGTTTGAAAGTCGCTCAGGATCGAGGCCTGGTTGAAGCAGGTTGGCGCTTCCTGTGGGTGATCGATTTCCCGATGTTTGAGCGAGAAGCTGACGACAGTCGCTGGAATGCATTGCATCATCCGTTTACTGCCCCGGCCACTGACAATCCCGACGAACTTGAAGCCGATCCAGGCGGGATGCTGTCACGTGCCTACGATATGGTTTTAAACGGTACCGAACTCGGTGGTGGTTCGGTGCGTATTCACAGTATTGAAATGCAGCAGCGTGTGTTCAAATTGCTCGGTATCGGCGAGCAGGAAGCCGAGGATAAGTTTGGTTTTCTGCTCACCGCGCTCAAATACGGCTGTCCGCCGCATGGTGGCATCGCTTTTGGTCTCGATCGCCTGGTCATGCTGATGGCAGGTGCGACCTCGATTCGTGATGTAATGGCCTTTCCGAAGACGCAAACCGCGTCATGCCTGCTGACCCAGGCACCAGCTGCGGTGAGTGAGCGGCAACTGCGCGAACTATCGATTCGACTACGCAAACCCCAGGCCGAGAGTTAGTGCGATTGGCAGCCGCTGCTGCAGGTGATAGAATTTTCTATTCGTCTGACAAATATAGAAAATCATGGCTGCTACCGCAATTGATCTGCAACCCTACGCGTCTTTAAACGATGAGGATTGCGATAAACGCATCGTCCGTGCCAAACAGGCGCTAGGTGACCGGGTCGTCATACTGGGTCATCATTATCAGCGCGATGAAATTTTCAAGCACGCTGACTTTTCGGGAGATTCGTTAAAGCTTTCGCGCCAGGCGGCTGATTCAAAGGCTGAATTTATCGTCTTTTGCGGGGTACATTTCATGGCCGAGGTCGCCGATATTATCTCGCGCCCCGAACAGGTTTCCATTCTGCCTGATTTGTCCGCCGGCTGTGCGATGGCCGATATGGCCGATCTCGAGAAGGTGGAACGCGCCTGGCAGGAATTGAACTCGGTGCTGGCTGCCGATGAATGCGTTACACCGGTGACTTACATCAATTCAGCGGCGGATCTTAAGTCTTTTTGCGGTCGCCACGGCGGCATAGTCTGCACCTCCACCAATGCGCAGCAAATTCTCGACTGGTCGTTTGCGCGTCGTGAACAAGTCCTCTTCTTCCCGGATCAGCACCTGGGCAGAAATACCGCTTACAAGATGGGCATACCGCTCGAGGAAATGGTGGTCTGGGACTATGACATGCCCATGGGTGGTCTCACCGCGGAGCAGATCAAAAACGCCAGAATGATCCTGTGGAAAGGATTTTGCTCGGTGCACCAGATGTTCAAACCGGAGCAAATAGAAAACTTCCGCCGCGAATTCCCGCAGGGCAGGGTAATTTCACATCCAGAAGCCAGTTTCGAAGTCTGCCAGATGTCGGATTATGTCGGTTCTACCGAATACATCATCAAGACGATAACCGAGGCTGAAGCCAATACTCAATGGCTGGTCGGCACTGAGTTGAACCTGGTTAATCGATTACATCAGACCCAGGCAAGCGAAAACAAGACGGTGCAATTTATGTCACCAATGGTTTGCATGTGTTCCACCATGTTTCGCATCGACCCGCAGCATCTCGCCTGGGTGCTGGAAAACCTGGTTGAAGGCAATATCGTTAACCAGATCTCGGTACCCGAGGACGTGGCAAATAACGCGCGGATTGCGCTGCAACGTATGCTCGAAATATAAAACTACCGTGCTCGAAATTCGATCCGGGTCCTAGTTCATGGCAAACGAAGAAAATGCCTATACCTTTACTACCGCTGCTACGCGACATGTAAAGCTTGAAAACCTGGGAGAAGAGGGTTTCAAGATGTGGCGCGGTGGTTGTTTGCCCGAAGTAACGCTGGCTTACGAATCCTGGGGAGAATTATCCGCTGCTGCAGATAACGCGATACTGATTTTTACCGGGTTGTCGCCGAGTGCGCATGCGGCTTCATCGGTACAGGATCCATCGCCCGGCTGGTGGGAATATATGATCGGACCGGGTAAGGCAATCGATACCGATCGCTTCTTTGTGGTCT
>CAWCBX010000021.1:0-22998 GCA_963793595.1 uncultured Gammaproteobacteria bacterium
CAAATTACGTCGCGAACGCGTCAAACTGAGCGGAGAGATACCCTCCCCGCTCAATCCACCACCGGGATGCCCATTCCATACCCGCTGCCGTTTCATGCAGGATATCTGTAGCAGCACCGCAGCACCGCTGGAAACAAAGTTTGAGCGCCTGGTCGCCTGCCACTTCGCCGAAATTGCGGTGGAAGACAAAAAAACGGCTCAGGCATCATATGATTCGTTTCCTTGTCTGGAGACTGCTGTTTGAAGTCTGTAACATTAAACGACTTTTTGGACATGGGTCTGAGCAGGTTCAATACCTGGCGTTCGGTGCTAATCTGAACGACACCGTGATGAAGCAACGACGGATTACTCCGTTCGCAGCGAAACCCTTCACACTCCGCGACCATGGCCTGCGCTTTGATCATCCGGCGCCATGGGTTGGTTGCGGATACGCGTCGGCCGAACCTGCACCTGGTGAGTCAGTGCATGGCTTTCTTTACACTCTCTCCGCCAGGGATGCGGCGCGCATGGATTTTTACGAGGTCGTTCCGGTCATCAAAAGGTACCGGCGCACCGTTATCGAGCAAGACGGGGAGACACTGTATTTTTATCAGACCAACCGTTCCACCCCGGACCTCAATCCCACCACCGAATACCTCGGCTTTATTACCGAGGGCCTCAAATCGCACCCTGACGCCAGCGCTGAATACCGCAACGCGATGGCGTCGATAGCGACCAGAGAGCCAGGCAGATTCGTGTCATCCTACCTGTGGAATCAACCTGAAAATCGAACCCCGTGGCTACGCTACATGATCGATGGATACCAGCTGCTCTGCTTGAGACTTTTCCTGCTGCTGTTATACAAATATTCGCTGACAGCTCGTTTTATTCGACTCTGAACCACGCTGCAAAATTGGACGACCGCGCGATTTAGGCGGATGATAGTTCGACTCGAAAAGATAGCAGGTCGGACAAAATGCAAAAGGATCAGTGGGGCTACCCGGTTACAACCGATAATCCGCTCGCCGTCGAGGCACTTGATCAAGCCTTTAATGCCTATGTCGGATTTCGCACCGATACCATGGCGCACCTGGATGCCGCAATAGCCGCCGACCCGGAGTTCGCGCTGCCACACGTAATCAAGGGCAGCCTGATCGCTGGGTTGAAAAAGCCGGAACTTTACGCGTTGGCCCGCAACGAACTGGAGGCCGCGAAAAAAAGTCCTGTACCCGCCTCGGAGCGTGAAAACCAATACATGGCCGCCCTGGAAGCGGCGCTGGTCGATCACGTCACCGCTGCGGTGACACATTACGAACAGATTGCGATTGACTACCCGCACGACCTGTTCGCGCTAAGAATTGCCCAGTCCGAGCTGTTCTGGATCGGCGAAGTTGCGTGGATGGCGGGATATTTCAGAACGAGCCGCCCCGTGCTGGACCCCCGATGTGCCAGGATATTCATCCTATCTCTCCATCCGCGCCTTCGGTCTGGAAGAAAATGGTGACTACGCGCTGGCCGAGAAATGTGCTCGTGAAGCGGTAGAACTAAATCCTGCAGATTGCTGGGGGGCTCACGCGGTAGCTCATGTTATGGTCATGCAGGGCCGTCTGCTCGATGGGGTCGCGTGGTTGTCTGAATTGTCCGCCAACTGGTCAGCGGCAAATCACATCGTCCACCATCTGTGGTGGCATCTGGCGTTGTTTCATACCGAGCATGGCGACTATGATGCCGCCCTTGAACTCTATGATCATCGGCTGCGCGACCTCGACTCGCCGCTAATGCAGGCTATTCCCGATTACTATGTCGACATTCAGAACGATACCGCGTTGCTGCAGCGGCTCGAGTTGCGCGGTGCGGATATCGCAGACCGCTGGCAACCGATCGCCGATCTCGCACAGACCCGGGTCGGCAACCATGCGAGTCCGTTTACCAGTGCTCATAGCGCCCTGGCGTTAGCCGCAGCCGGGCGTTACCAGGAAGCCGACGAACTGGTCAAGTTGATGAAGGCCTTCGTCGCCGAGGACACCGGTTCCCTCGGACCGAGATACGCCATAGCGGTGCTACCCGCATGCGAAGCGGCCATCGCGCATCGCAAAAGGGATTACCAACGGGTAATCGATATCATGATGCCGGCGCGGCGGAATTTATGGCAAATGGGTGGCAGCCATGCACAACGGGACCTGTTTTTCCAGCTGCTGGTCGATGCTGCGATGAAAATGAATCGCGTCGATATCCTTGCCCTGCTGCTGGACGAGCTGGGGGCAATTGGATTTGATCACGTCGCCGAGCGGTCAAGCTATGCCGACGCGGTAGCGATGACGCACTGAGTTAAATTGCTTGTTTAACGGATTTAGACTGCGCTTCTTTTACCTGAAGCTCTCTTTGTTTTCTGACTCGTTGAATACCTCCCCCAAAAACGAACAGTGAAATACAAGTACTTTGTTTTCCCAGCCTGGTCCCCTGCTTCCATTGCGACCAATCAAATAATCTAATGTAACTGGTCTACCGATTGATTATTTATCTTATTGGGGTCTCTTATTGGGGTCAGATCACAATATTCGCTAATATTAGAGATAATTGAGATCTGACCCCGATTTACGATTTACGATTTAGAGAAAACCTGAGCTCAATTTGCCGGCTTCCAGTCTTTTTCAAGATCATTCCTGGCCATTATGGGGATTGCCACGAGTGCCGCCAAACCCACCACTACAATAACTGTTGAAAAATTAGTATTGGATTTCTCAGGACTGGATGTCTCGGTGCTGGGACTATCCTGTGCTTCGAGTCTCATAATAGGCACCGCATATTCCACAACCCTGCTCTGGCTGATATCGAAGCTGTTGGTCGGTCTCAGGTAATTCAGGATTCGATTACCATAGTTATCCTGGGTAAGTGCTACTCCATCTTTGATGCCATTCTTTTGCCGGACCAGGAGGTAGCTATACTGAGGTTGACCTGAAAATAGCCCCCTGGATATCGAATTTATTGGGATCGTCATCTGGAATCCGACGTAGGTATCATCTACTTCGCGCAGGGCATCAGCACTGACCATTGAATTCGTTAGCCCGAACAGTACCAGCAGCCCTTTTATAATCGTTTTCATTTTCCGAATCCCCTGCCTGACGTTATTTGAAGAGATTCGCATACCTTAGTAACTTAGTTGCATTTGGCAACTAATTATAAATAAGTATCGCTATGTGCCACCAAAAGGTTGGTTAATCGATACCCCCGCTAGAAAATGTGCTGGTAATTTCTACCCTACGGCTAATAACGGTCATAGTTAACTTAATTGCAGCTAACGGGAAATCAGGCACTGAAATCCTCTACATGGGCGGCAGAGTTCGACCAAAGGCGGCATGATTTCAGAAATTGGGAAGCTTGATACTTTTAGTCGTTTTCAGGCTCTTCGCGCACTAGTTCGTATCCCTCGTCTCTAACCCCCTGCAGCAACAATTCTGCATTATCCGCTGGAGCGCCCACCATCTGGAGCGCTTCAGCTCCGAGACGCAGGCTTGCTTCGAGGGCTTCGGGAAATGCCTGGGTTGCGCCAGCCTCGAGAAGCTGGGCGCATGCTTTCAGATCCCTGGCTCGTGCGATGATCGGTACCTGGGGGTAAATATTCCGCAGATGAGAAATCGTCAGCAAAGCGGTGGGGCCGTGGTTGATAGTAAGTACGGCTAACGAAGCCTGTTCGGCGTGTGTGGCAGCGAGTAATTCCGGATCAGAAATGTCTCCATATAAAACAGGGTGACCATTAGCCCGTCCCTGGGCGACTCGTTTAGGGTCGAGATCAAAAGCAATGAACGGAACTCCGCTGGCCTCAAACAAAGTAGCAATGGTGTGGCCCATGCGTCCGTATCCCCCAATTAAAATGGATTGTTCCGCTATTTTGTCTAATACCTCACGCTGATCGCCATGTGGTGTTTTTGATTGATCCTCAAGGCGGTTGGCTAATGAATTCCCAAATCGTACGAGCAGCGGAGTAAGCAACATACTCAGCGATATTACACCCACGGCCATAACAAACGTCGACTCGTCGATAACCTCTAAAACCAGCGCAGATCCGAAAAGCACGAATCCGAATTCACCTGCCTGGGCAAGAAGAAATGTCATACGCACCGCGTTGCTGCGAGAGTATCCGAAGGCGATCGCCAACAAAAACAATACCGTGAGTTTGATGCCAATCAAGGCAGCGGTGTGCTGAAAAAACACCAATGGCTGTTGGGCCAGCTCGCCCAGGTCGATGGACATGCCCACGGCGACGAAGAACAGGCTCATCAAAAGACCTTTGTAGGGTTCGATGAGAGCACGAATCTGCATATTGTAGCGCGATCCGGAAAGCAGCATGCCCATGAGAAACGCGCCCAGGGCCATCGATAATCCTGCCTGATGCATGGCCCAGGCGGCGAGCAAAACGGCTAGAAACACTACCAGTAGAAAGGCTTCCCGATTGTCGTGGCGCGCCAGCCACTCCAATGCGAAAGGCACCAGGCGAAGGCCAAAGACGAAAAGAACGGCGAACATGCCGACCAGTATGAGTAACTGCTCCCAGAGCGGGATGCCCGCACTGATGGCTGCAGTGTTTGATAACAGTGGCACCAGCGCGAGTAGCGGAACGACCGATAGATCCTGCGCCAGCAGGACCGCGAAGGCGCCGGTCCCATGTCGACTGGCGAATTCCCCCTTTTCCTGTAGAAGTTGCATCACGAAAGCGGTTGAAGACAGCGACAAGCTAAGACCGATAAGCAATGCTGTTCTCCAGGAATCAGAACCCAGCGAAACATAGAGGGTAATAGCAAACCCGGTCAGCAGGATTTGTAACGAACCAAGACCCAACAGGTCCCGGCGTAGCGACCATAAGCGGCCTGGTTTTATCTCCAGGCCGATGACAAAAAGTAATAACACTACACCCAGTTCAGTGAAGTGCCGGACATCCTCAACGTGAGGGGTTAAATAAAGTCCCGGGGAGTGGGGACCGACGACTACTCCGGCGATCAGCAATCCCAATATCGAACCAAGACCTATATGGCGAAACAGCGCGACTGCGACCGACAGTAACCGCCAACAGAAGCAAAGCTGATAAAATGAACCCTTCCAGGTGCACGCTGCCCTCGATTGAAAAGAAAAGCTCCCCTGATCATACCGGTCTGTTCAGATATGGAGAAGACTTATCACCTTAGAATATCAATCATTGAGAATTATGGTTACAACAGGTGTTAACACTTCATAATGGGCGTTCATTAAATAGCATTGTGATATGTATCAACATTGAAACTTTGCTCTCGTGATTTGATCTACAGCATGATGCCAAAATTTAAATTATCTATCGGGCTCATTATAGCGTTTGCGATGGCTGGTGGTTGCGCCAGTAAACCACCTGAGGCGATCAGTAAAATCCCGCTCGACAACCCGTCACTGGCCAACGTACGGCTGGATATCGATCAATACATTGGTGCAGAAGTGCGCTGGGGTGGCGAGATATCGAAAGTCGAGAACAAGGCCGATGAAACCTGGATCGAAATAGTACGCCGCCAGCTGTGGGGCGATGGCAAGCCTAAGACCAGCGGCAAGAGTGATGGGCGATTCATCGCCAGCTTCGCCGGGTTTGTCGATCCGGTGGTGTACGAGGTTGGCCAGCTGTTAACCGTGGTCGGGAGCATCGAAAACAAGATTGAACGGCCTATCGGTGAGTATGACTACGTCTTCCCGGTTGTTACCGTGGAAGGGTCTTACCTGTGGAAGGCGACCCCTGTGGCTCTATATCCCAACTACCCACCACCCTGGTGGTATTATGATCTCCGCTTTCAATATCCCGGATCCTATTACCGCTACCCACGGTATCCCTGAGCCTGCCACAGTCGGAGCGCGGCCACCTGGCTCGAGATTTACGCACTGTCGGCGCCTTAATTCCTGGTTGAAATCGAAGCCGAAGCAATCAAAAAGTAATCCCGCGTCGGCTACCGTGATAGCTTTTTTGCCGAATCCTAGCTGAATATTTTTTCAATATTCTTTCTTACGATAGACGATGCTTTTATTGCACTGATACTATCTTCAGGCGTAATACCGAGTTTTTCTATTGCCGGCATATCGCTGGCATGCGGCAGAGATTTATTTCTGTCATTCTTCATCAGGCCGAAATAATTGGCGACCAGAACCAGATCGCATAAATCCGCCGGACCCTCTTTGTCGCGTGACCAGTCGCCACACTCTTCGGCCACTAAAATCAGATCGTCGCCAAAATTCCATTTGCGTAATAGCAGGCTGGAAATTTCAGGGCGCATCACCTGGATAGCATGGTCAATTTCGAGATGATCCAGCATCAGGTCATTGTGTTGTAACAAAAAATCGTCAATAACCAGTACACCGATACCATGAGTCAAGCCAGCCAACATGGCGAGGTCAGGTGAAGTTACTCTGGTTTTCTTCGCCAGGATGCGACTGATGGCAGCGACATTCAGGCTATGATCCCAAAACGAACCGACCAGCAGCAAATGATTCTGCGGCAGGCGCTTGACCAGCTTGCCAACCGCGTAAGTCATGATGAGACTATACACGGCCAATACTCCCAGCTGCTCAATCGAGCGACGGGTTTTTTCGGTCACACCGAGATCATAATTCTTTGCATAACGAGCAACATTTTTAATTTTTCTGGCAACGTCAGGATAAGCAATCAGTATGTGTGCCATGGCATCGACATCGGTAGATTCACCTTTGTAAATCTGTTGAATCCTGTCAGCCACCGAGGGCAATTCGGGCAACAGAATACTTTTATCCATCAGGTTATGGTACAGATGGTTAACAATGGAATTATCTTCGTCGTCATCGTCGGTGAACAGGGAATGCACGCTGATATCAGCCACGGACGTCTCCGTTAATTGCGCAAAATCAACAAACAGCTGGGTGTCGATTTTCATGTAATCGACCGCTCCAAGGGCCTTTACGTCATAGATACAGGGTCGCAATTGAGCGACAGGTTTTGCTTCCTGGGTTTCATCAACCGTCATGATTCTGGTTTCGCCATCGCTGGCGATCAGCGAGACCTGGCCCTTGATGATGTAAAGACTGGTTTTTTCGGTCGAACCGCTACAGAGGAGTAATTCACTGTCTTGAGCGGTAAATACTTCGAGCTGATTGGCGAGCGCAATCAGATGGTTCTGGGGTAACTCAGAAGTCGCCTTGATACGCCGCAGCGTAGAAACATCCGGTATCCTGATTTCGGTCATGTCCATTCATTTGATTATTATTCCCCACCGAATTTTATGTTGCCAACAGGAAATAGTAAAAGGGGGAGCACTTAAATTATTTACTAAACAGGCACTTTCCGTTTACGACTAACCACCATCAATAATGTTTACCCGGGATCGCTTACTGCTCGATGCGTGCGTTTAGCATATCAAACAACAAATGCGCATGTTCGGCAGCCGCGCTGCCCAGTGGGGTAAGGTAACCGCCATCAACCTGGGTAATAAAGCCACCCTCAAACAGGCGTTCTGCCGCCGCAATCACCGCGGGATCAGCCGTCTTGTGAATCTTGATACCGTCGAGGTTAGTAGCCGACTTGTACAGCATCAGCACTTCCAGCTCGGCGCGGTTTTCTGGTGTATATGACATATAGATACCTGAAGTTTCCAGCAACATCGCCCGGGGCTGGCAATTCTTACATTAAACCCGGCATTTATAAATCATTTATACGGGAAGTAATCCACTAATCGTCGACAGCATAGTTTTGAAAATAACGAATGATGTAGCAAAATCGGGGGCTAACCAGTTACCAGAACCGGAGGATGCACCTGATGACGGAACGAGACACGCTGCGGCAACTGATAGACGACGGCAGGGTCCCCACAAACCTGCGCAAGGGATCCCCGGCTAAACACGCGATTACCGCGCTACAGACACTTCTCCACTGGCTCGGGTTCGATCAGCATCTGCAGTGGGCGAAGTTCGGTGCCGACGGTGACTACGGCAAGTCGACTGCGGCGGCGGTCGCCGAATTTGCCAGGCGCAACGCCAGCAGGGCGAGCGGCGAGCGGGTCACGCGCGCTGTCGCAGAAAAAATTCTATCCCGTTACGATTCCCTGGAAGAATTGAAACAGCTCAGCGACGACATCGATCGACAAAGAATCGAGAGAAACTACAGGCGGGGAGGAAGCGATCGGGTACGGATCGCTACCCTGCAAACCCTGTTGCATGACCTGGGTTTCGACAAGGAGTTGAACTGGAAAAGGTACGCTGCCGACGGGGATTACGGACGCTCGACCACGGCGGCAGTTAAGGCCTTCGCCAAACGCGAAGGCATCGATGCGGACGGCAGGATACTAACACTGGCATTAGCCAGGCGTATCGTCGACCGACTCAGGACTAACTATGGCAAAAACTGGCAAAAGCCATTCGCACAAACCGACTCCGGCACCGGGATCTTTGAGCGTCAAAACCGTAACAGGAAGAAACAACCGCCAGGAACTCGAAGTATCGGACGGCACCCGTAAGAAACGCTTCGTCAGGAAAAATCAGGGTGCATGGACACTCGGCAATCAAAAGCCCGCCGCTTTCGTGAAACTTCATACCGACAGACTACGCGCCCTCAAGGTCACCGAGTCGGAGATCAATGTAATAATCGCGGTAGCCGAGAACGAAGGCAACCTGGACGCTATCAATACCTGGGATAACGCCTTCCTTTCCTTCGGGATGTTCCAGTGGACCGCTGGCACGGGCAACGGCAAGGGTGAACTACCGGGATTACTGGCCCGTATCAAGGACGAAGACCGTGACCTGTTCGACAGGTACTGCGGGCAGCATGGCCTCGACGTAGTCGAGCTTACCGCCGGGGCAGTGTACGGCTACTTCTCACTACGGGGTACCAGGATCAAGACCGCGGCGGCCAAGGCGCAGCTGCGACAAGCACCCTGGGCATTTTATTTCTGGCTTGCCGGACAGGACCCCGCGGTCCAGGCGATAGAAATCAAGCACGCTCTCGGCCGACTGGATCAGTTCTATAGCACCGACCGCTACCGGGTGGATGACAAATACCGGGTATCGGACCTGGTGACCTCGGAATACGGTGTCGGCCTGATCCTCGACAATCACGTCAATCGGCCAGCGTATGTCAAGACCTGCCTGTCCAGGGCGCTGGCGCAAACCGGGCTGCGCGACCCTGCAGGATGGGGCACCGGGGAGGAGCGCAGGCTTATCGACGCCTACCTCAAGATTCGCGTAAACTATGGCAGGTCGCCGATGACCGACGCCGAAAAACGTGCCCGAGTGACGAAAAAACACCTGGCGCTGGGCATCATCTCGGACCACCGGGGTTCGTTCAAGCGCGCCCGGTAAGCCTGATCGAGGCATTGACCGGGTAAGTCCAGAGGACAATCGGTCACTATCGAGGCAGGACAGAAAATCTTCGTTACAGCCGCACATGACCGGCCAATAACAGGCAATCGACGGAAAAGACGATCCGTAAAAGGCCTTTTACAGCCAGATACGCGCATTTTGCAGCCGATTGTGCAAAAAAAACCTCGGGGAACAATCATTTCATTAATAGCCGACCGGTTCGCAAAAAATCGCACAAATTTGATGTATTATCAGCCCCCTGATAATGTATTGAATTCAAAACAAAAAATAAAATAAATGTCCGAGTCGGGTAGCCCTCCAAAATCGATAATTGAATCCATGGAACTGGTTCGGCTGCCCAGTCCCCCGCATATTCTCAGTAAATTGCTTGATGTTTGTCATGACCCGGACAGTTCAACCGGCGACCTGGCCGATATAATCAGCTTCGACGCCGCCCTCACCAGTAAGTTGACAATGGCCGTCAACAAGGCCGCTTTCGCGATAGACCTGCCGATAAATAACCTGGAGAAAGCGGTAACCTTGATCGGTCATGACAAGGTGAAATCCATGGTCATCACCTCGTCAATTCAACAGCTTTTTGCAGGCCTGATTAATTCGCAAAAGGTATTTCTATACAATGCCTGGCTGGATTCTCTGTATTGCGCGGTGTTCGCCAGGGATATCGCTATCGCCATAGAGTATGAACATCCCCAGGATGCTTATCTCGCGGGTTTACTGCATGATGTCGGCCAAATCGTTTTTGACGCCAAGTACCATGACCAGTATGTCAAAATTATTAATGCCAAAACCGAAGCTGAAACAATCGCCCAGGAAATCTCGCAATACGGTGTCAGCCATACCGAACTGGGCGCCGCCATACTAGAACAATGGCCCAGCCTGAGCCCTTCGATTGCCGATGCTACCCGTTACCATCACGAAGCAGAAGAGCTATTGCAAGGCAGTGACATTCTTTGCCGGATAGTTGCCGAAGCCAGCCACATAGCCCGGCACTGGAGTCGCTCCGGTAATCCCGCTGCTAAATGGCAATCAAAATTAGTTAGCAAATCCGATTTAAATAAAATCTATATTCATGTGCAGGACAAGGTGGCTCAAACAGCCACCAAGCTTGGTATCACTTCACCGAAAGGTAGAAGCCTTACCCAGGACGATTTAACCGGGGAAATTGCAAAAGAAACCATCCGGCTGGCGCGAAAAATCAGGGATGCCTCATTGGTCAAGGTGATTAGTTCGGAAGAATCACAGTTTGAAGTACTGGAATCGCCGCAAAGCCTGCTGCTGAAGATCGCGCAGGAGATGCAATTGTTTTTCTCGGTTTCTGATGTGGTCTTACTGTTCCATGACACTAAATCCTCCGACTTCTTAACCCTCTACGAGGTCGACCTTGCCCAGCCGGTGAGCAAGTTCTCGGTTGACAACAAAAACAGCCAGATAATCAAGAGCTTCACTGACAAATGCAAGCTCTGGATCGAACCTGAAAATACCGGTAACAGAAAATCCCCCATATCCGACCGTCAGATAGTCCGCAGACTGCATCACGATATTGCCCTGAGCCTGCCGATGATTTATGAGGATGAAGTCGTTGGCACGATTGTTATCGGTGCTCACAAAACACAGAAAACCAACCTCGAGAAGCTTTCGGACATTATTGCCAGTTACCTGGAAAACATTGCCGGGATATGGTTGAAAAGCAATCCCGGTTTGCGTCGCCAGGCCAGGGCGGACGAAGGCAGAAGTGAAGAAGAGCAAAAGGATATCGACAAGTTAATTCATGAAATCAGCAATCCGCTGAGTGTTATTGGCAATTATATCGATATCGTAAGACTCAAGTCGGAAGCTGATGGCGCCGAGAGCTCCAAGGAAATAGTGATATTGAAGGACGAGCTGCAACGGATCCGCAACATAGTCCTGAATTTCAAGGAAGGCAGAGACATCGAGCCCGAGGCGGTATTTTTGAATACGGAGCTGGAAGCCTGTATCCCGTTGTATGTCAAATCCTTCGGTAATGATAACGAGGTTCAAGTCATGTGGAGCCTCGACAGACTGGACGCGGAAATAAGTATCTCGCGGGACGCACTGCGCCAGGTTATTCTTAACCTGGTAAAAAATGCAGTCGAAGCACAAACCGATGATGCGGCGATCATGATTTCCAGCTATCATTTCGTCAATATTGACGGCAGGGCCTTCGCACAGTTTTCAATTTCAGATCGTGGTAAAGGCGTCGATCCAAAAACTCGAGGGCTACTCTTCTCTCCCTTGAGCAGCAAAAAAGAAGGCGACGACAGGGGGCTCGGGCTCTCGGTGGTGGCTGAAACCCTAAAGCGCTATGATGGCCAGATTAAGTACATGCAGAATGAGGTAAGGGGTGCTTTGTTTGAAGTGTCAATACCACTATCAACTGAACAGTAAGCCAATGATTTGTAACCATGGAAAATTCGTTGATCTCTTTTGAAGAAAAATCCCGACGTCTGAATAAACCCGTTTCGTTTCTGGTGGTAGATGATGATCTCCGCGCCCGCGAAAGCCTGGCAACCCTGCTAGAGAACCAGTGGCCGGATGTTAGTCAGGCCGAAGACGGCGAAGAAGCTATCGCCCTTATTCAACAACGACAATTCAATCTGATAATACTTGACCTCAACATGCCCAAGAAGTCGGGCGATCAAGTGCTGGCCTTCATCAAGGAAAAGAAGATACCCACAACCGTGATCGTGCTGAGCGGTGAGACTTCCATCAACAAGGTCAACGAGGCTATCCGCCTGGGTGCTTATGAAATTTTCAAGAAACCCTATAGTTTTGACGAACTGGAGCATGCCATCCGTAATGCCCTGGAAAAGCTTCTTATCGAGGAGGAAAAAGCACAAATTCAAAGTCGCCTGGAGCATTCCGAGAAACTTCATCGCTACATGGTGGACAACTCACCAGACCTGATTTACATCCTGAACCTGGCAGGCGAATTCACCTTTGTGAACAATAGCGTTACCAGGCTGCTTGGCTTTAAAAAATCTGACCTGATCGGCAAACACTTCAGCGAATTCATTGCCGATGAAGACAGCTTGAAAGCCGAGTACCTTTTCAATGAACGCCGCCGGGAAAGCCGCTCAAACAGAACCGTTGAACTCGGCCTGAAATGCAATGCCGCAAGTTCTTCCAGGCCTTTCGAAAATACAACCTGCCCAATCGAACTCAACTCGATGGGCATTTATTCAGTCAACTCGAAAGATTCAACAAAGGTGAGTACCTATCAGGGTACTTATGGTGTCGCGCGCGATATTTCCAGGAGAAAGAAAGCCGAAAAATTAATTACCTACCAGGCGTATCACGACCTGCTCACCAAGCTACCCAACCGGGCCATGCTGCGCGATCGCCTCGACCTCGCGATCAAGCAGGCAGAAAGAACCGGCGAAACACTGATTGTCATGTTTCTGGATCTGGACAGGTTCAAGCTTATCAATGACAGCTTTGGTCATGTGGTAGGCGATCAACTACTGGTCGAGGTTGCCGGACGACTCAAAACTGAAATTAGAACGGGTGATACACTAGCCAGGCTCGGCGGCGACGAATTCATGCTGTTACTCCCCCAACCCACTTCCCGGGCACAGGCTGAAAGTGTCGCCCAGAAATTAATCGCCAGTTTGCAACAGCCTTTCTATTTGCGCGGAAAAGAAGTTTACATCAATGTCAGTATCGGTATTTCCGTGTTCCCGGTTGATTCAAAAGATATCAATACACTAATCAAAAACGCAGATATGGCGATGTACGAAGTCAAGTCCGCCGGGAAAAATGGCTATACGTTTTATAACGCCAAACTGGAACACGCCGCCGCTGAAAAAATTTCCATAGAAAGCGGTTTGCGAAAAGCGCTAAAGAATGACGAACTGGAAATGTATTACCAGCCCCAGATTGACACCAGAACCCGACAGATAGTCGGTGTTGAAGCGTTGCTGAGATGGAATCATCCCCAGTTTGGACTGGTCGAGCCAAACTATTTTATTGAACAGGCAGAAGAGTCTCGCATTATTGAGCAAATCAGCGAATGGGTATTGAATCGTGTCGCGATCGACCTGTTTGGTAACAAAGCCTTCCTCGAAAGCCGGATCAAAGCCAGTATCAATTTGTCTGCCGCTGACATCAGGCAAAAAGATTTTCCGGAGAATCTGGTGGCGATTGCCAGGAATGCAGGTATCGAACCAAATCGGCTGGAAATTGAAATCACTGAAAATATGTTCATGAGTGATATCCAGGCCTGCACCCATAAATTGCAGGTTCTGTCCAACAAGGGGTTTTCAATCGCAATCGATGATTTCGGCACCGGGTACTCCTCGCTTAACTATCTCCGCGAACTACCGGTGCATACGATAAAAATCGATTATTCGTTCATCTCTGAAATCGAACATTCGAAAAAAGGCGCTGCGCTGGTTGCAGCCATTGTCGGCATGGGCCATGCCCTCGGTATTAATATCATTCCGGAAGGGGTTGAAAATCCCAACCAGTTAAATTATCTGGAAGGTCTCGATTGCCACATCATGCAAGGCTTCCTGTTCAGTAAACCGCTCCCGGTTAGCAGTTTCCTGAAGAACGTAGCAAACCAGCACGAAAAACTGTCAAGCCTGGCCAATGCTTAAAAGCATCTGGCCGCGGGCCGCTGTTGCTAATTGCTAATCGAGCCGACTTTACCCTGCACTATCAGTTGACTGATTTCAGTGCCAAACACCTGGTTGCGCCCGTTTCCCTTGGCCTCGTACAGGGCATCATCCGCCAGGCGGTAAATCAGATCCATTTGCGGTGCCTGGGCGCCACCGCCCTGGTGGGTTTTTATACCGATAGACACCGTGAGGTAGGGAGATGACGGGTTGTGGCCATGCTCGAGCTTCAGGTCTTCAACCGCCTTGCGCAGTTTCTCAGCAATCCTGTATGCGTCTTCGCTGCGATCAACGGTAACAACGATGCCAAATTCTTCACCACCAATGCGGAAGGCAAAATCACCCGCACGGCGCAAGGAGTCCTGCAATACTTTGGAGACAGCCTGCAAAACTTTATCGCCCTGTTGATGCCCATAGTTATCGTTGTAGGGTTTGAAGTAATCGACATCGATAATCATCAGCGCCACGCATTTGTGTTCCCGTTCGGCTCGCGCCAGTTCCTGCGGGAACACATTGTTAAAATGACGACGATTGAATAACCCGGTGAGTTCATCGGTAATCGATAATGCTTCGGCCCGTTTTTTATCGGTTATGTCTTCGCGGATAGCGGTGTAGCCGGTGATACCACCCTGCTCGTCGAAGACGGGGGAGATATAGGCGTGTACCCAGTAAAAGCCACCATCCTTTTTCCTGTTTTTAAGTTCGCCCTGCCAGGTTTTTCCGCGGGTAATAGTGCCCCATAATTGATTGTAAATTGCTGCAGGCATATCTTCGTGACGGAGGATACTGTGGCTGTTGCCGATCAGTTCCTGTTCGCTGTATCCCGATATCTCACAGAATGCCTCGCTGGTAGATATGATTATTCCCTTGTTGTCGGTAGATGACGTGATGACGTACTTGTCGACGATGTCTACATAGTTAACCAGCTGCTGGTTAGTCTGTTCGAGCCTGTGATGCGCATCATTGAGTAACTTCTCGGCCTCGGTGCGCTTGTCGATTTCGCTGGAAAGGCGACGGTTCCAGATAAGAATAACCATGATAACCAGAAATACGCCGGCCAGGACTTTCCATAGCAGATCGTAGTCAAAACCATGCTCATAGCGCAGTTTTATCCAGTTGCGATAGATCTGCTCCCGCTCCTGTTCGCTGATTGAATCCAGCGCCTTTTGCAGGATCGGCATGAATTCAGGCCAGTCTTTCCTGACCCCCATCGACAATTCATAGCTATACGGCGTTTTACCGGATATTTTGATGTTGGTTAAACCTTCACGTCTTATCACATCACTGACCGTGGCGATGTTACCGATATAGGCATAAACCTTGCCGTGGGAAAGCTTCTCCAGCGCATCGGTGACATTATCAGCCAGGTACAATTCGAGGTTCGGGTGGTTTTTCTCCAGCAGATCCTGGGTCGCGTAACCTCGCACCACGGCGACTGTTTCATTGCGCAGGTCTTTAAGGCCATTCACATAGGCAACCTGGTCACTGGTAACTATGACCATCGGGAACGAAAGATAGGGTTTGGAGAAATTGACATACTCGCGGCGCTGGATAGTGGATACAACGCAGGAATACATATCAAGTTCACGGCGCTTAACGGATTCCACGACTTCAGACCACGGCCTTTCTTTCTCGACCGCGAACTCGATACCAAGCTTCTCACCTACCAGGGCTATGTATTCCGCAGCCATGCCGACATACCGGTTTTCGTCATCGATATATTCAAAAGGCGACCAGTCAATATCAACGGCCAGACGAATCGACGGATGCGCATTCAACCACTGCCGCTCCGCTTCGTTGAGCTGAACGGGCGTAGTCGACGCCAGCGCAGCGTTAGAAACAACCAGGAACAATATTGTTAGCAGCGCCGTTGTACGGAGCTTCCCGTTGTAAAATCTGGTTATCAAGTTGACTATCCACGATCATTTCTTCAAAGCTGCCTGTGCGACGCTTTAATTTGGCACATCATCTACTTATCCCGGCTAATGCACGCTATATCGGCTCGTGCATGCTGTTTCTAAAGCGTTTTTTTGTAATTTTTGACAGCGATACGAATATACAGACGGGTTCAAAGATTCGAAATCGAGGGTTTACCGGGAAATTGACGATTTTGCACCTTGCTTTTAAGCGTAAAATACTCAAAATGTCGACCGATATTAAACCCCGGGATTGCCTGCTCCTGACCTTGCCGAGTAGACTGGCAACACACAGATAAAGCGCTGGAAAAATCTTTATTATGAAAACTGTATTTCGCCTGATTCGCTGGCCGTTAGGTCAAATAATAATCTTGCTTGACTGGATCACACGTCCGAAAATTCCTGTTTTCCCACCGGAAAAACGCGCTCAACTCGATGCCATAACAGCGAACATGAAGATTTACCAGTTCAGGCAATGCCCTTTCTGCGTCAAAACCCGGCGCAACATTCGTCGCCTGGGTTTGAATATAGAAACCCGTGATGCGCGCAATGATCCACAGTGGAACAGCGAGCTGATAAACGAAGGAGGCAAATACCAGGTACCCTGTTTGCGTCTGCTAAAAGACGATGGGTCGACGGAATGGATGTATGGATCGAAGAATATTATCGAGTATCTCGATAAGCGCTTCGGTTGAATGAGGTTAGCAAGCCGGGGGATAAGCCCCTGGCCCTATTTGTCTTTGGTGGAATGCTTACGCGAAAAAAGTCTGCCCGGTATTTTCCTGAGTGAACCCCAGCCCGCCTGCACTTTTTGCTTCAGCGAATATTTACCGGCCGAATTAAAGATGCCTGCAATTTTCGCGATCTCTCTTTGCTGACGTTGATCTACGATACCGTCAGCTGCAACAATATTGCCCAGGAAACCCAGGATCTCCCGCGACATCATGTCGAAGTTACAGTCTCTATTATCACGGGTAAATTCAGCCAGTGTTTGTGCCAGGCTTCTGGTTGAAAACTCACTTATTCTCGATTCGGTGTAGTTGATGCCCTCGACAACGAACCCGGCATCGTAGCCCCACTCCTTAACAAAGTAGTGCTGAATCTGTTTGCGCTTTGCGTCATCGATGTAGTCGTCAACAGCGGTAACCTTCAGCGCCAGTGGCGCGAGCAAATCGAAAAGGCCGAGCGCCAGCACGTCCAGTGGTGTGTTGATAAATTTCGGGATCACGGTGACACGGCTGGAAGAAGCTTTTTTTAAATATCGAGTAATACCGACCCAGGCACCCCCGGTGACGACACCGGCAGCGATTACCCAGCCAACCGGGGTGGCAGCGGTGCCTATCCCAATTGCAGCCAGGAATCCAGTCGGCGCAAAAAAGGTAGAAGCAACCACCGAAGACTTCGCCACCACTGCCGCCGTGGTCGCCACCCCGGCCACTTCCCAGGCCTGGAAGGCGGCATTCTTTAATTTCAACGACGTATAAGCATCCTCACCGATCGCGAGTTTAGCCTTGAAATTCAACGGCTCGGAGATAATCGTCTCGATATCCTGAAACCAGCTGGTTTGCTCCTGATCGTCCATACTTAGCGTGTTCTGCCCTGTATTTTAAACATATTAATTCTTTCTACCCACGACCCGCGCACTCGCGACCTGCTCGTCCGCGGAGCTGGTTTCAA
Source organism: uncultured Gammaproteobacteria bacterium (assembly GCA_963793595.1). Lineage (GTDB taxonomy): Bacteria > Pseudomonadota > Gammaproteobacteria. The sequence continues at coordinate 17,561 of CAWCBX010000021.1, forward strand.
TAGATTCCTCGTAAAGCAAAATTTCCAGTCCCGATACTGCTTCACGTAAAGCACCGGGTGCTACCCGGTAGCTTGAACTGGTCGGCCCGATCACATCCTGATCGGTGATCAGGTGTTCCTCGCAAACAAGATAACCACCAGGCAGCAGGCAGTCACACAGCCGGCTGATGAGCTCCAGGTTGACGTACCACATGACGACGATCAAATCGTAATCCGTGTCGAACTGGAAGGCCTGATCCAGATCGTGTTCAATCCAGTTAATATTTAATCCCTGGCTCTCTGCCTGCTGTCTGGCCTTATGCAGACCTTCAGCGGAAATATCGATCGCATCGACCTGGTATCCCGCCTGTGCCAGAAATATGGAATTGCGCCCGGCGCCACTGGCCACGTCCAGCGCTTTTCCCAGGGGAAGTTCAGGCAACCAGTCCTCAAGTAACACCACCGGATTATTCTTGTGATAGCTATCCTCTGCGTAGCGCTGGTTCCACTTATCGCGGTCTTGTTTACTCATGATTGGAAAATCATATCAGGAACACCGACAACTGTTTTCAACCCGGGAACCGGGGAGATTACGATGCATTCGAATTCCTTGCAAGATCGCTTATGGGCTTTATTTTTCAGCTGCCAGACGTGCCAGTGAAATAGTCATGCATAAATTCGGCGAGCGTCAGTACCTTGCCAGGCGCATCATGATTAATATTTATCCAGTCAAGCAGGTTGGAGTTTCTGCCTTGTAAAATCATCGGCCACGCGGGAGGTGGAGCGACCCATTCTCCCGATGGGAGTCTCATGTGAGCACGATCGGAGGAAAGCTTGCGGACATATTCTTCAGCGTTGACCAGCCGCAGAATAACGTCGCTATGCGCTACATCGATATTTTTCTGTAAAAAGGTTTTATGGAAATAAGTATCAGCGAGAACCGGTAATCCCAGGCTTGTATCCAGATCCCAAACCCACCAGCCATCCTCATATGAAAGCAGTATGACGTGATAGTCCCAGTACACCGGTGCTTCCTGGCTCAGCGCATTTTTTTGAAACCAGAACCTCCGGTAACGACCCTCGCCCGAAACGATCACAACCATCGCTTCCCTCCCACGAAACCATTCTTCGCGGGCAAGATGCCAGATATTCTCCTCGCAATAGCAGGACTGGTAGAGAAAGTTTTCGGGGCGCATTTACAGAGTTTAAAAAAACTGGACACCAGGGTGACGGTTAACTGTCACCTTATTGGGTAAAAGGCAGGACAAATGTTTCGTAATATTGCTTTGCTAACTTCTTTGCATAGTAGATTTGCTCGACGGTCATACGTGATTCAACTTTCCTGAGATTTCGCAGGGCCTTGTGTGAACGCTGCACCGCCGATATCTTGAACCACGCATAAGATTTAATGTAATTCTTCGGTACGCCATAACCCATCGCATACATGGTACCCAATCGGCGTTGCGATTTACGATAACCCTGTTTAGCTGATTCCGTATACCATTTGGCAGCTAACTTATGGTCTCGTGGGCTTTCGCCTTTGACGAACATTTCGCCCATCGCGAATTGCGTGAGACAACTTCGGTCTTCAGTGTATTGGGCCACTACAAAATCCTTAACTTAATAAAACTATTTATAGCATAGGATTAGCAGCTGGATGCTGGCACAGGAAATAATCCTTGCGCGCGCAAATCCTCTGGCTGAATCAGGACAGAAGCACCCAGGGACCAGGTAAGTTATTGAAATTAAGTTTAATTTTAAAAATCGCCTATTTAACCGAACTATCAGGCAATGGTTTCAAATCGATTTATTGACAGCAATTATTTTTTAACGCGGTTCATTTACTCTTTATCTTTCTGCCTGGCCAGGTGTTTATCGCGCGCGAGTCGGTAAGCAACATAGTATTTATAGATGTTACTTACATACTGAACGGTTTCCCGACCGATCTTTTTTGCCGCCAGGATTTCGACATTGCCGAACCACACATTGGGATCAAACCCCGCTTGCCCTGCCTGGTTGCGCAGCCGGTTTATTTTGGCCGGACCGGCATTGTACGCGGCGAACGAAAACAGGTTCTGATTCAACGAATCGATTACCGGATCGCTGAAATAGCGATCACGTATAAAACGAAGGTACTTGATACCGGCGTGTATATTATTCTCCAGCTCTTTGATATCCGGGATACCAACATTTTTGTCCGCGGCGGTACTCGGCAATATTTGCATGATACCGATCGCCCCCACATGGCTAACGCTACTATGGTCCAGTTGCGATTCCTGATATGCAAGGGCAACCATCATCAGGTAGTCAAATTCATACTGTCTGGAATACTTTTGGAACAATTCCGAAAGCGCCTCGAGTTTCTTTTGCTCCTCTGGGCCCAGGGCATTCCGGGCCCACTGGTTGTCCTTCAGGTAACGCTTGAACAGGATATTGCCCATCAGGGTTCCTTTCTGATTCTTGCTGACAAATTCATCCATGATCTCTTTCAGTTTTGGACTGTCGCTTACGGATGGCCCAGCCAATACTCCCGCCGGTATTAAATGCAACTTCCGGGTGCAGTTTTATTTTTTTGAAAATCTGCCCCCAGAACCTGGCCTTGTGATCGTCAACAACAATCATCGGAATCAGGCCGGCATTTACCATTTCCAGCAGATCCGAGTCTTCCATGTACTCGCTGGCCTCGATTATCTCGAGCGGCGGTTTACCCCGTTGCTTGAACGATTTATTTAGCTGAACGATATGCTCGTAGTAACTACTCGAAGGACGAACATGAATTTGTTTGCCGGAAAGGCTATCGAGATTCTCAACCGCTGGCACATCCGCTCCGCTGACGAGAATTTCACTCACGTTTTTATACAGAGGTCGACTGAAATCGACCAACTTGCTGCGCTCGTCGGTGATCGTCAGATTTGCCGCCGCAATGTCGCCCCGGCCCTCGACAAGCCACGGCAGCAGCTTGTCCCGTGTTACGGGCAGGAAAACGACGCTGATTTTTCGCGAGCCTGTTTTCAGTTTTTTGTTGATGTATTTCTCGAACTCAAGAAACGCGTCATAGGTCATACCCCTGATCCGCGCCTGGTCGAAAAAAAACATTAACTGGTTGTGGGTTACCAGCACCCGGATCTTGCGGCGCTCGACCATGCCGTCGAAATCCCCTTTCCATTTCTCATCGACCTGCCACTGCTGAATGAACTCATTCGAGTCATCCGAAGAAACAGCCGCTAGCGGGATCAGTAGTGCTACGGTAAAGACCAGGCAACATAACCATTGATGACGCATCCATCGCAGCATCAGGATCGGCGGCTTGCGCTCTGGGATGTAAAGGAATTTCGGCACTGAGGAGATAGCAGGCCAGAAAGGGCATCTTGTCATTCGATAATAATGCCTGCAGGTCCGGATAAAGTAAAACCCCCCAGTAGCGCAATGTTCAACCTGGATTCCCCGAGATTTATGAATATATCTATCCAGCCTGCCATTTATTCACGATAAATACACACCTGGTTAAACACCCGATAGATGTCGCGTCTGTATCGTAGGGTCAACGTCACTTCACCAGTTTCGTTAAACAATCGAATAACTACTAGAGGGATTCAATCATGAAAATATCAAGAGCCATAGTTTTATTAACTGGCCTGGTTTTTATAATTCCAGGCCTTGCAAATGCAACGACTCCACACAAATTTCAAAAGGGAAAGCCTGCCAGGGCAGCCGAAGTCAACGCGAACTTTGAAGCCATAAATCAACGCTTATTGCAGCTCGAATCAGGCACGCCCGCGAGCGTTGCGATCGATTGTTCCGCTGATGTAAATGCATTTCTCAGTACCACGATCAAGAATAATACCGCTTATACCTTGACCGGAATGTGTAATGGCCCTATCTGGATAGACGACCGAAATAACGTAACTATCAAAGGAGACGGCAGTGGTAGCAAGGACGATGGCATTGTTCTGCAGGCGGGTTTGACAGAAAACCCGTACGGTGCGATCAGAGTATTGAAATCGAAGGCAATCAAGTTCGATAACCTGACCATATCGGCAGCTAACTATGTTAGTCAAACTTATTATTTCGGGGACAATGTTGCTACTTTAAGTGCAGGTGATCAATCATTCATCGATGTCGCAAATGTCGATTTCGTCGGCGGCGACTACTCGGTCAGAATTTATAATGGTACACAGCTCAACTTGAGAGAGGGCGTCAGCGTAACTGGTTTCAACAGGACGGGCCTGGATGCTTACAATCATGGCCTGATCAGAACGCATAACAATATTACAGTTTCTGGAATCCTTGGTAGTTCGACCGATACCTATCCATATGCCATTTCATCGATTAACAATAGCATTGTAGAGGTCAGGGATGGTGGCAGCTTTACCGGCGCCTCGGGCCAGCCAGTTGACGAGTACGCCACTGCCGTATGGTCGGGCGACAACAGCACCATCCGCTTTCGCAATGGCAGTAACCCGACCATCGTTACTGGTTCGATCGAATCCGCCTATTCAAGCATGGTACGGATCAGTGGCAACATGACACTGAACGGCACACTTGCAGCCTATCATCGTGGCTATATCAGGGCTACCGACACCACCCAGTCGGGTGGCGAAATCTATGCCGGAGATGCCGCCACCATCCGCTTCGAATCGAGTAACCTGACGCCATCGAGCGTTGTCTATCCGGATAGCCCAGTCGATGTTTATCGCCAGGGCAACCTGCGCATGAACAACACCACTGTCAATTTAGGTAGCAATGGAATCTATGTTTCAGGATTCGGTATTCTCAATCTAAGGGGTGCTACCGACCTGGGTGGTGCAGATATCTTTTGTCAGGACCCTGCCCAGATAAGTATTAGAAACACGGTCACTGGTGTGGGAACGGTTTCCTGTTATGCGCCATGAGCCGGGCCATTTGAGAGTCTGGATTATTACCCAAGGTTATATCGGCTTGAGGAGAAATTACATGAAGTATTTATTGATCATACTAGCTTTCACACTATCGCTGGTTGGTTGCGGTGGTAGTGGCGGTGGCGGTGACTATGAAGGGGATCCAGCACCCTCCCTGGAAAAAGGGGCATGGGAAAACTTTAACTGGGATGAAGGGACCTGGCAGTAATACGAATGCCCTGGAGACACACCACCTGCAGGCAGGCTGCAGGTGGTCTTGTTTGTATCCGGGCATACTGCAACGAATTAAGCGATTCATTCTGTTCCAGCAATTCCACCCTGAACATCCCTCAATTGGTTGGCAGCGGATTTAGACACGGTGTTGATTATTAATTAGCGAATCCAGCAAGCTGTAGTTCCCGGATTGGGAAATACCTCACCATTTTTTATACGCTCGTACAGCTCCTGGATTTCCGGTTCCGGGTTACTGTTGAGCTCTGCCTGAATTGCTTCCCGGTAACGTTCATATTGCTTCAATGCCAATGATTTCTGGTGCGCCAGTGTATAGCCTCCCATGAGATT
>CAWCBX010000022.1:0-18063 GCA_963793595.1 uncultured Gammaproteobacteria bacterium
TACACCGAGTAAGGTTCCCTGTAATCCGTTGGCCAGCATCATGAATCCAATGCCGAGCAAAATAGCCCAGGAAGCTGACAGTTCTTTCCACATAGATCCCAATCTCCGTTAACGACTATGCTGCTGCCGCTTAAAAACTGCGCGGAGTTTAGATGACGCTCAGGCGCCCGGCAATGACTATTTGAGCTCGTGGTAGCCGGCGTCGATGGCGAAGGATTCGGCTTCGAGAATACCCTGGTAATCGTCGATGCCCACGCTCGCAAAATGACTTAAATGCAGCTGCTGTCTAAGCCGTGGATTCAGCTGCTTCAGGGCCTGGTTTAATGCTGCCAGGATTTGCCGGGTGTCGGTAGAGGAAAGGTTTGCATTAGGCATTACCAAAGGCAGGCCGCAGGTCTTGATGCTGTCGCCTATGCTGCGCACCCTGGCGGTTAATTCCGGCCATCGATCCTCGATAAACTGAAAACTGACACAGTCGATAGCGGCGACATCGGCACGCTTTTCGGCAACCGCGGTAAGACTCTGTAAATGGCCTCCACTGCTAATAACCGAGGTAAAAAAAGGTACCGCGGGATTTAGCTTTGCAATGGCATGACGCAATACATTCATGCCGCTATTGGAATCACGATTATTGATGGCGACGATTCGACCACCGCACTCGGCGAGGCTATCGATATCGGACTCGGCCGCTACGATGAAACGACTGGAATAAAAATTGCCCTCGACGCCGCTAACATTGAAAACAGGTACACAAAATGGCGTTACCGCATCCTGCAGATGTTTCATTAATGGATAGCCGCAGGTATGTCCGATAAACAGCCCGGGGTCGCGCAACACCGATTCGGTGGTGTCGAATACCAGGTTTTCGTCGAGCTGATCGCCTTCATCGAGTAGCTGGCGAAACTGGTTAAAAAATGCCTGCCAGGCATGCTGCAATTCAATATTGAAGGCATACATACCACAGGCGATAAATCGTTTGCTAGGCGGGATCATCGAATAACCAAGCTACCTTGGAAAGAGTTTAATTGCCAGCGGTGTTTGCGCAGGACGGTTTGATTAAAGCAACAATCGTTTAATTGTTTACCAAAATAAACATAATTGTTTATGAAAAACTGCTGTGACATAGATAGACATGGCTCTGCCGGTCAAATAATATCGCTGGATCATGCTACGGAGCCTGTAATGTCCAGAAGAAGAGCTCGTCAACGCGGTACCACCCCTGACCAGAAGTCAAAGCAAAAACTCGGGCAGCTGTTCAATCCCTATACGCCGATCGAGGCTCTGGATGCAGAATCGCTGGATTTGATTCACGATGCTTCGATGCGAATTCTGGAGGATATCGGGCTCGAAATTCTGAATGAGAAAGCGCTGGCGCTATGGGAACAGGATGGCGCACGCGTGGACTGGGATACGCAGCGGGTGTACCTCGATCGCAACAGGTTGCTGGAGAGAATCAAAACCGTTCCGGCTGAATTTACGCTGCATGCTCCCAACCCAGAACGTAATCGCCTGATAGGGCGCAATGCGATTAATTTTACGACGGTTGCCAGTGCGCCCAATAGCTCCGATCTGGAAGGGGGGCGACGTACCGGCAATTTTGAAGATTACTGCAATTTCCTGCGCTTGACGCAAAGCTTCGACGTCATCGATTTCCTGAGTGGGTACCCGGTTGAGCCGGTCGATAAGCATCCGGAAACGCGACACCTCGATGCAACCCTGGCCGCGTTTACCTTGACCGACCGGGCATTTTCGCTTTATTGCCTCGGTGGTGGTCGAGTCATGGATGGTATCCAGATGACGGCTATAGCACGCGGTGTCGATCTGGAAACGCTCAAATCCGAACCGAGTATCATCACCGTGGTCAATACCAATTCCCCGTTACGGGTCGACGGGCCGATGCTGGATGGCCTGATCGAGATGGCCGAGTACGGGCAGCCGACTATCGTGACCCCGTTTACCCTGTCTGGCGCGATGTGCCCGATAACGATTGCCGGCGCCCTGGCACAGCAAAATGCAGAAGCACTTGGCGTTATTTCCCTGTCGCAAATCGTCAACCCGGGGGCACCGATGGTTTACGGTGGTTTCACCTCGAATGCCGATATGCGCAGCGGTGCTCCCGCCTTTGGCACACCCGAATATACGCGGGCCGCCTGGGCCAGCGGGCAACTTGCGAGGCGCTACGGGTTGCCGTTTCGCTCGTCGAATACCAACGCCTCGAATTGTGTCGATGCGCAGGCCGCCTGGGAATCGCAGATGTCACTCTGGGGGGCAGTCATGGGGCATGCCCAGGTGATCAAGCATGCTGCTGGCTGGCTTGAAGGTGGGCTATGCGCATCGTTCGAGAAATTCATTATCGATGTCGATATGCTGCAAATGATGCGTGAAACGCTAACGCCGTTGCAGGTGGACGAGTCGACGCTGGCGCTGGATTCAATTCGAGAAGCCGGGCATGGCGGGCATTTCTTTGGTACCGCGCACACCAGGGCAAACTACACCACGGCGTTTTATGAGCCTCTGGTTTCAGACTGGAGCAATTTTGAAAGATGGAGCGAAAATGGTGAAAAAACAGCCTTTGAGCGTGCCAATATAATTTACCGGCAGAAACTCAAGGACTATGAACCGCCCGCTATGAGTGATTCGAGACGCCAGTCGCTGGAAGACTATGCAAATCAGCGTCGGCGTGAACTGGAACTTGCGCGATGAAACTGCAGGAACGGGTTGCACTGTTCCAGGATCGACTACAACGGGTGATCACCCATAGTGGCCTCAATCGCTCGGCCTTCGCTGTATCGATCAAGGTCGATCGCTCGACCCTGTCACAGTTGCTTGCGGTAGATAATATTCGTCTGCCACGAGCCGATACGGTGGCCTCGATCGCCGAAGTACACCAGGTCAGCATCGACTGGTTACTGGGTCTTACCCAGCAGGGGTCGATGGGTGCCAATATTCTGCCCGAGGCTTTCCAGGTCGACGACTATTCGACGACCATTTTCGAAAAGACGCTGGAATGGCATCGCGAAGCCTGTGGCTACAAGATTCGCTACGTACCGACGACACTGCCGGATCTATTGAAAACCGAAGCCGTAGCCGAGTACGAGTTCAATCGCTATGGTTCGGGCAAGGTCGACCAGTCGGTGCGTGATAACCAGTTGCTGTTGTTGCAGCAGCGCCATCCCGGCAGTGAGCTCGAAACCTGTATGTCGGTGCAGCATCTGCAGAGCTTCGCCGCGGGCCAGGGCATATGGCACGGGTTGCCGCCGCAGGATCGACACGAGCAGCTCGAACGTATGATTGAACTCAACGATGAACTTTACCCCGGGTTTCGCTGGTATCTTTACGATGGCAAACAGACTTATTCCTCGTCGTTTACCATATTCGGACCCATGCGCGCGACGCTGTTTCTCGGTCACCTGTACGTGATTGTTAACAGCATCGACCACATCCGTAAACTTACCGACCGCTTTGACGACCTGATTCGCATCGCGACGGTGCACCCGCATGAAATTCAGAAATTTCTAGAACGATTACTGCAACAGAGCAGGTGACAGGTCATAAGAGGCAAGTAACATGTCAAAATCCTACGATGCAATCATTATCGGAGCCGGTATCATCGGCTGTGCAACCTCGCTGGCGCTGGGTCGTAAAGGCTGGAAGGTTTTAAATCTCGATCGCCTGCCAGCGGCTGGTTATGGCTCTACCTCCGGCTCCTGCGCGATCATTCGCCCTTATTACTCGACTCTCGACGGTTCCGCGATGGCTTACGAATCGCACTTTTACTGGAAAAACTGGGCCGAATACCTGGGCAGTGAAGATATCGATGAGCGTGGCTTGATCGACTACCACAATGTGGGTGCGCTGGTCATGAAAACCGAGCTGAATGACTACCTGCGGCCGACGATGGCATTGATGGACCAACTAGGCTCGCCCTATAGTGAACTAAATCCAGAGGAAATCCGCAGCAAGCTGCCGGTGTGGAATACCGAATCTTTCTTCCCGGTAAAGCGCCCGGATGATCCGCAGTTTGGGGTCGCCAACGAGGAATCATTGGGCGGTGGCGTCCTGTTTCACGCTGCCGGTTATATTTCAGATCCGCAACTGGCGACGCACAACATCATGCGTGCCGCGGAACGGGCTGGTGGTGAATTTATCTATAATGCGGAGGTCAACGGCATTCGAACCGAGGCTGGCCGGGTCTGTGGCGTCAGCCTTGCAAACGGTGAAACGTTTAATGCGCCGGTGGTGCTTAACGCCGCGGGTCCGCATTCGTCCAAGATCAATCGCCTGGCTGACGTCGAAAAAACCATGTCGGTAAAAACCCGCGCCTTGCGCCAGGAAGTCGCCCACGTGCCGTTGCCGCAAGGATACAACGCCGAGACCGCCTGCGTGACATCCGATAGCGATATCGGTGTCTATACGCGACCGGAACAGGGTAACAATCTTTTAATTGGCAGCGAAGACCCACCGGTGGACAAGCATGAATGGGTCGATCCTGATGACTACAACCGGGAATTTAGCGAACAATGGAAGGTACAGGTACTGCGGGTATGTCAACGCGTGCCAAATCTGGAAGTTCCGAACCAGGCCCGGGGCGTGGTTGATTTATATGATGTTACAGACGACTGGATCCCGATTTATGATCATTCAGATTTGCCCGGGTTTTATCTCGCCATCGGCACCAGTGGCAACCAGTTCAAGAATGCGCCTATCGCGGGCGAATTGATGGCGAATATTATCGAAGCCACGCAAAATGGAAACGATCAGGACAGTACGTCCCGTCGATTTCCATTTGAAACATATTAATCATACTTTCTCGAGTGGCTTTTATTCGCGCCTGCGTGAAGTCAATCAGGACAGCAGTTTTTCGGTGTTGGGGTAGCAGTTATGAGAAGTCATGCGCAAGTTGTCGTCATCGGTGGCGGGGTGGTCGGATGCAGCGTCATTTATCATCTGACCAAACTCGGCATGAAAGATGTCGTACTGATCGAACGTTCGGAACTGACATCGGGTTCAACCTGGCATGCTGCGGGTGGTTTTCATACGCTCAATGCCGACACCAATATGGCGGCCCTGCAGGGCTACACGATTCGGCTTTATCGCGAACTCGAAGAGATCACCGGCCAGTCCTGTAGCCTGCACCATGTCGGCGGTATCACCTTGGCTGAATCGCCTGAGCGCTTCGATTTTCTGAAATCAGCGCGCGCGATGCATCGACACATGGGGCTTGATACCGAGCTGATCACGCCCGAGGAAATTCGTAAACTCAGCCCGATTACCAATACCGAAGGTGTGCTCGGCGGTTTGTATGATCCACTCGACGGGCACCTGGACCCATCCGGCACCACCCATGCCTATGCCAAAGCCGCGCAAATGCAGGGTGCCGAAATCGTTTTGCGAAATCGTGTGCTGGAAACCAATCCCCGCGCCGACGGTGGCTGGGAAGTTGTCACCGAGCAGGGCACGATAGTTGCCGAGAAACTGGTCAATGCCGGCGGGCTCTGGGCGCGTGAGGTCGGCGCGCTGGCGGGTATCTATCTGCCGCTGCATCCGATGGAGCATCAATACTTCGCTACCGATAACATCCCCGCGGTGTTCGAGCGTGACCAGGAACTGCCGCATGTGATGGATCCTGAGGGTGAGAGTTACCTGCGCCAGGAAGGTAAAGGTCTGGTTATCGGATTCTATGAACAGAATTGTGAGCCCTGGGCCGTTGCCGGTACGCGCTGGGATTTCGGGCACGAGCTACTCGATGAAAATCTCGATCGAATCGGTGATTCGATGGAGTTTGCCTTCAAACGCTTCCCGGTACTCGCGGATGCGGGTATCAAGACCATTGTTAACGGTCCGTTTACCTTCGCTCCCGACGGCAATCCGCTGGTCGGGCCGGTACCGGGGCTACGTAACTACTGGTCCGCCTGCGCGGTTATGGCGGGCTTCAGTCAGGGTGGCGGTGTGGGGCTGACGCTGGCTGAATGGATGATCGACGGAGAACCTTCGCGTGATGTATTTGCCATGGACGTGGCGCGTTTCGGTGACTATTGCACGCCATCGTATACTCGCCTGAAGGTACGGGAAAATTATCAACGCCGTTTTACCGTGTCTTATCCGAACGAGGAAATACCGGCGGCACGCCCGCTGGAGACCACGCCCGCGTACGCGATCTGGCAGTCTCAAAATGCGGTGTTTGGCGAAATGTACGGCATGGAGCACGTCAATTATTTTGCCCCGGACGGTGAAGAGCCCTGGGAGATCCCGAGTTTCCGGCGTTCCAACGCATTCCCCACGGTTGCCGAGGAAGTGCGCGCGGTACGGCAAGGAGTCGGTTTAAACGAAGTGCATAACTTCGGTAAGTATGAAGTTTCGGGTGACGGCGCTTTTGAATACCTGGATACCATCATGGCAGGTAAAATTCCGCCACCCGGTCGCCTCAGCTTAAACCCGATGTTGAGTCCGAAAGGTAGAATTATCGGCGATTTTACCGTCGCGCAACTGGCAAGCAATGTTTTCCAGGTGACGGCGTCCTTTGGTGCCCAGGCGTATCATATGCGCTGGTTCGAACAGCATTTACCCGCAAGCGGGGTCAGCCTGAAAAATGTTTCCAGGCAACGAATTGGATTCCAGATCGCGGGTCCCAGGGCCCAGGAATTGTTGAGCCGGGTCACGCTTGCCGATGTTTCCACTGCGGCGATGCCATTTCTGTCGATCCGTGAAATCGACATTGGCCAATGCCAGGCGATCGTGCAGCGCGTCAGTTACACCGGCGATCGCGGTTACGAAATCTATGTGCCCTGGTATAACCAGGTCGCACTGTATCAATTGCTGACTGAAGCCGGCATGGACCTGGGACTGCGTCCCTTCGGTATGCGCGCGATGATGAGCCTGCGCCTGGACAAGTCCTTCGGTTCGTGGATGCGTGAATTCAAGCCTGATTACACGCCGCTCGAAACCGGACTGGATCGATTTGTCGCTTACGATAAATCAGCCGAATTCATCGGTAAGGCGGCTGCGCTGGCTGAAAAAGAGCAGGGTGTGACGCGTAAACTCTGTACTTTCGAGGTTGACGCCCGTGATGCCGACGCCGTTGCCTGGGAGCCGATCTGGCATGATGGCGCTGTAGTCGGCTACGTTACGTCGGGTGGTTATTCGCATTACGCAGAAAAGAGTATCGCGTTTGGTTTTCTGCCGCTTGAGCTTATCGAAGAGGGTCGCCAGGTCGAAATCGAAATTCTCGGCGACCTGATCCCGGCTCGACTTTACACGACACCACTATTCGATCCCGACAACGAGTACCTGCGCGGTTAGTAGTCGCCAATTTCCCCCATATAAAAGGCCCGTATGACCGTGACGCGGAATATCTGGGGAGCGCCGGCCGAACCATCCATGTAGGCTCGCGCGCAACATCCTTGTTGCGCAGCGTCCCGCAAAGATATTCCGCTGGTCATGCCCCAAATTTATAAACCTTGTAAGTGAGCAACCTCGGGGTCAAGCCCGCAAAAGGTGCGAGCCAGGACGCGGCAGCGCCGGTCGGTCCATCCCTGGAACCGCTTGGAGCAATCGGCGTCCTGCCTTGGGAGCGCCTTTTGCGGGCTTGACCCCGAGGTTGCTCTTAAGAAGCCAAGTTGTTTTGCAGCCTTTCACCACCGGTGGCAATTGGGATATAGTTGCGCGGAATTTATGAGGGTAGAAGATGGCATCGGGTTCAAAGCTGGTCATAATCGCGGCGCTAATCGGTAATTCGCTGATATCGATTACCAAGTTTGTCGCGGCGTCGATCACCGGTAGCTCGGCGATGATGTCGGAAGGCATTCATTCACTGGTCGATACCGGTAACCAGATACTGCTGCTGTACGGCATGAAACGCGCCGCAAAACCACCTGATGCCGATTTTCCTTTCGGATACGGCAAGGAAATTTACTTCTGGAGTTTCATCGTCGCGATCCTGATTTTTGCGCTGGGCGGCGGTATTTCTATCTATGAAGGTATCCAGCACATCAAGCACCCCGAGCCGATCAGTAATCCGCTGGTCAACTATATCGTGCTCGGGCTGGCGCTGGTATTTGAAGGTGCCGCCTGGTATTTCGCGTTTCGCGAATTCAGCCGGGTCAAGGGTCGCTGGGGATACTTCGAGGCGATTCAGCGCGCCAAGGATCCATCGATTTTTGTCGTGCTGTTTGAAGACAGCGCGGCGATGCTTGGTTTGATCGTCGCTTTCGTCGGTATCTGGCTGAGCCAGTCGACAGGCATCCTGATTTTTGACGGGATTGCCTCGGTCGTTATTGGATTTATCCTGGTGGGTACCGCGATCTGGCTGGCTTACGAAACCAAGGGCCTGCTGATCGGTGAAAGCGCCAACCGGTCGGTGATTCGCGGTATCCGCAGCGCACTTGAGACGAAGTCAAATATCCAGCATATCAACGAAATATTAACCATGCACATGGGGCCGGATTTTATTCTCGCCAACATCAGCGTGGATTTTGCCGATGCCATTAGCGCACAGCAGGTTGAAGCCGATATCGCCGCGATTGATCGTAGCATCAAGCAGACTTTCCCACAGATAAAGCGCGTCTTCATCGAGGCGGAAAAACGCGGTAACAGATTCCCCCATGGCAGCTAGCGATTCGACGTGAGCAGGGACTCGAAAGAAATACTGACGCGGGTCAATCATCTTCAGGATGGCGCTAGTTCGCGTGACCTTTATGACGACTGGTCGCAAAATTATGATGTCCATCTGCTTGATGAGTTCGGCTATATATCCCCGCAAATTGCCGCGCAGACGCTGGCGGGGCGCAGCGAACAGCGCGATCTCGATATTATCGATTACGGTTGTGGTACCGGCCTGGTTGGCGAGGAATTAATCAAACAGGGATTCGCCATCGTCGATGGGGTCGATATTTCGGCGGGCATGCTGGGGCAGGCGCGCGAAAAAGGGGTTTATCGTAATCTGTTATGTGGTGATCTGACCACTCAAATAGCGCTCGATGACGCAATTTACGACGTTGCCATCTGTGTTGGTTCGATGGGCGCGGGGCATGTTGGCGCTCAGCATGTGCCGGAACTATTGCGTCCACTTAAGTCCGGGGGACTGTTCATCATAACGATAAACAGTATGCATTTTGCCCCGGAAGGGTTTGAGCAGGCATTCAGGCAACTGGAAAACACCGGGTTATGGCAAATCCTCATGCTGGAGGAATTCAATTACATGACGCAACTGGACCGACCCGGCTGGCTAGTGTTGGCCGAAAAATACTGAATCAATTTTGCTGCCGTCACTTATCGTGACGTTCGAGAAAATCCTCCAGCTTTTGCGCAAGAATATCCCAGATCGCCATGGGTCCGGCGTTTTGCACGGTTTCTTCGCGCCACTTTTCGACGGGCATGGTCTTCACGTCATCGGCATGTCGTTGCAGGCGTGAGCGCTGCACCTCGTAATCCTTCAATTCCGCACGAACGTCATGTTCGTCATCCAGATGTTCCGTGGCCTTGTGCGCGCGCTCATAGAGTTCATCAATATGCTTCAGGCGTGACTCATATTCACGAATGTGCTGGTCGATCAATTGTTCCTTTGTAGTCATGGCCGGGGCCCTCATTTAACTTTAGTGATAAATTAACACTTTATTCGCAATTTTTGGTGATATATATCATAAAAAATGGGTTGATCACTATCGGGTGCAAGGCTAATCTTCGGGCACGTTAATTCCTGATCCAGGTATGTCTTCATCGGCTTTACTCGAAACACGCAATCTCAGCTGTAACCGAAACGATCGCTTATTGTTCGAACACCTCGATTTTGCGCTGGAACCCGGACAGATGCTGGTGGTCGAAGGTCCTAATGGGTGTGGTAAAACCAGCCTGCTGCGAATTCTGACTGGCCTCAGGATGGCAGACGGCGGAGAGATTTTATGGCGTGGCGATCCAATCGATCGACTCGCTGGCGATTACTACGAACAAGTTACTTATGTCGGTCATCACGATGGCGTCAAACATGAACTCTCCTGTCTCGAAAACCTGCGCCTTGCCAGGGCGATGGGAATGCCTTCAATGGCAGATCTCGACGATGTGCTCGAGCAGGTAAATCTTTATGCCTATGGCGAAACCGAAGTGGGCAGTTTATCGGCGGGGCAAAAGCGCCGACTGGCACTGGCACGCTTACTCGCAACTGATTCGATGCTATGGATTCTGGATGAACCTTTTACCTCGCTCGATAAAGCCAGTATGTCGATGTTCGCCTCGTTGTTCGAACAGCACCTGCAGCGGCAGGGGCTCATCGTCATGACTTCGCATCATGACATTTCGCTACCCGCGCAATCCGTGCAGCACCTGCAACTGGGGATGCAATCATGAGTCAGCGCTTATCCCTGACCCAGGCATTTGTTTTCCTGCTCAGGCGTGACTTGCTGTTGGCCCTGCGCAACCGCGCCGAGTATGCAATGCCGCTGCTATTCTTTGTACTGGTAATCACGCTGTTTCCGCTCGCACTCGGTGCCTTACCGGAACTGCTGGCACGCATCGCGCCTGGAATTATATGGGTCGCCGCGTTGCTCGCGGCAATGCTGTCGCTGGATAGTATTTTTCGTTCCGATTTTGATGACGGTTCGCTCGAACAGATCTTGCTCAGCGCGCATCCTGTCGCGGTGCTGGTGCTGGCAAAAGTGAGTGCACACTGGCTGGTTACCGGGTTACCACTATTGATTGTGGCGCCATTACTGGCGGAAATGCTGGGTATGCCCGCGGCCGCGCAACCGACACTGCTCTTGACTATTTTAATTGGCACCCCAATCTTGAGTTTGATCGGTGCAATCGGTGTCGCATTGACTGTGGGATTGCGAAAAGGTGGTATAATCCTGTCACTTCTGGTGTTGCCCTTGTATGTGCCGGTTTTGATATTCGCGGCCAGCGCAACCGAAAATGCCGCGATGGGATTCGAGGTGTCTGCGCAGATCTACATGCTACTGGCTTTCCTGTTTCTGTCGATCTCACTGTCGCCCTGGGCCACAGCGGCAGCGTTACGAATGTCAGCAAGTTAAACAGGTGAAAATGTTTCTCTGGTTTCATAAATTAGGTTCACCCCCGCACTTTTACCGCATTGCCGGTAAATGGATCCCGTGGCTATCCTGGATATTCCTGGTGTTACTGTTGACGGGTCTCTATGGCGGTTTGATCGAAGCGCCACCCGATTATCAGCAAGGCGAGAGCTATCGCATCATTTTTGTGCATGTGCCGGCTGCCTGGATGTCATTGTTCATTTACGTGATGATGGCCTTTTGCGGGGCGGTTATTATCATCTGGCGTATGAAGCTTGCCGAGGTTGTATTAATCAGCAGCGCCCCGATAGGCGCCAGTTTTACCTTTCTTGCGCTGGTGACCGGCTCGCTCTGGGGCAAACCCATGTGGGGCACTTACTGGGTCTGGGATGCACGCCTGACATCAGAGCTTATCCTGCTGTTTTTATACCTCGGCATTATCGGTCTGCATAACGCGATTGATGACAAGCGCATCGCTTCCAGGGCGGTTGCTATTCTGGCGCTGGTCGGCGTGGTGAATATTCCGATCATTCATTACTCGGTGGAGTGGTGGCATTCGCTACACCAGGGCGCGACGGTTACCAAGTTCGATAAACCTTCGATTCACTGGAGCATGTTAATTCCATTGCTACTGATGGCGCTGGCGTTCCAGGTTTATTACGTGCTGGCACTGTTCCAGAAGTGTCGCGTTGAACTGCTCCAGCGTGAACGCAACAGCAAATGGGTTGAGGAACTTTAAGTGGCAGAATTTTTCCAAATGGGTGGCTATGCGATGTTCGTATGGCCGAGCTATGCACTAACTGCGCTGGTGTTATGGCTAAACTGGTATCTTCCGCGCAAGCAACATGACAAAGAATTGCGCCAGTTGAGACGGCGTCACAAGGGTGAACAGAAATGACTCCTGCGAGAAAAAAAAGACTTGGCTTGATCCTGTTAATGGTTTGCGGTGTCGCGCTTGGCGTCGGGC
Organism: uncultured Gammaproteobacteria bacterium; assembly: GCA_963793595.1. Lineage (GTDB taxonomy): Bacteria > Pseudomonadota > Gammaproteobacteria. The sequence continues at coordinate 11,986 of CAWCBX010000022.1, forward strand.
TTGCGCTTAAATCGCTGGATCAGAATATCATGTTCTTTTTTACCCCGACTGAAGTGATGGCAGGCAAGGCACCGACCAACAAGTTGTTCCGCGTCGGCGGTATGGTCGTCGAGGGCAGTGTCGCTCGTCCCGGAGACGGATTGACCGTGAAATTCGATTTAACCGATAACGAGGAACAGGTCACAGTGCGCTTCGCCGGCATATTGCCTGACCTGTTTCGCGAAGGGCAGGGCATCATCGCCAATGGCAAGCTCGATACGTCCGGCGATTTTATTGCCGAGGAAGTACTGGCCAAGCATGATGAAAACTACATGCCCCCTGAACTCGAGGGTATGCAATCGAAAGAGGGCTACCAGTAATGATTCCTGAACTTGGAAATTTCGCGTTAATTATTGCGCTCTGCGTCGCCTTTGCGCAGGGTGTGGTACCGCTCGCCGGCGCCGGTCTCGGCGTGCAGCGATGGATAGTGTTCGCGGTACCGGCCGCGCTGGCCCAGTTGCTGTTTGTTGCGCTGGCCTATGCCTGTCTTACCTGGGCATTTCTGAGTAACGATTTTTCAGTGCTGTATGTCGCCAAAAATTCGAATAGCCTGTTACCCCTGATTTACAAGATTTCGGGGGTTTGGGGAGCGCACGAGGGTTCGTTGTTACTATGGTCCCTGGTGATCTCGCTGTGGACCGCTGCGGTGGCCCTGTTCACGCCCAATGTACCGCGCGCAATGCGCGCCAGGGTACTGGCAATCCTTGGGCTGGTGAGTTGTGGTTTTTTGCTATTTATCATAGTTACTTCAAATCCGTTCGAGCGTCTACTACCCGCGGCAGCCCAGGGTGGTGATTTGAACCCGCTGTTGCAGGATATCGGGCTGGCGATTCATCCACCGATGCTTTACCTGGGTTATGTCGGCTTTTCGGTGGCGTTTGCATTTTCAATTGCAGCTTTGATTTCGGGACAGGTGGATTCAGCCTGGGCCCGCTGGTCACGACCCTGGACCAATGCCGCCTGGTTATTCCTCACCCTGGGTATCGCGCTTGGCAGTTGGTGGGCCTATTACGAACTTGGCTGGGGTGGCTGGTGGTTCTGGGATCCCGTGGAAAACGCGTCTTTTATGCCCTGGCTGGTCGGTACCGCATTGATGCATTCACTCGCGATTACCGAGAAACGTGGCAGCTTCAAGGCCTGGACGGCGTTGTTGGCAATTTCCGCCTTTGCGCTGAGCCTGCTCGGTACCTTCCTGGTGCGCTCCGGTGTACTCACCTCGGTGCATGCCTTCGCCAGTGACCCTGAACGGGGAGTTTTCATTTTGGGCTTCCTGGTGCTCGTGGTAGGTGGTTCTTTAACGCTGTTTGCGTGGCGTGCGCCTTTACTCAAGAGTGCGGTGCAAACCCGTCTGCTGTCGCGCGACAGTGCGCTGTTGGCAAACAATATTTTTCTGGCGGTGGCAACCAGTGCGATTTTACTGGGCACGCTTTACCCGATCGCGATCGATGCGATGGGCGGCAAGATTTCGGTAGGCCCGCCGTATTTCAACCTGATGTTTTTAACCCTGACGGCACCGCTGGGCGTATTGATTGGTATCGGCATGTTGATTCGCTGGAAAAGCGACAGCCTGGAGCGTCTCGGCGCCAAACTGAAAATTCCTGCGTTGGTGGTACTGGTGCTGGCATTGTTGCTTAGCCTGGCACTGCCGCAATGGATATGGACGGCCTACCTCGGCATAGCGATGGCGCTGTGGATTGCGGTTACGGCCGGGATAGCGATCTACGAACGTTTTCATAACCGGGCGCTGCTTTCAACACTGCGCTCAACCCCCGCCGGTTTTTACGGCATGTTGCTGGGGCACCTGGGCATTGCGGTTTTTATCGTCGGGGTTACGCTGACCAGCCTGTACAACCAGGAAAAAGATTTGCGCATGGCTCCGGGTGACGTCTACACGGTGGCGGGTTATGAATTCACCTTTCACGGCGTTCGCGATTTCAATGTCGACAACTATATAGCTACCCGCGGTGGTTTTACGGTGCGTTCTGAAACCGGAGATTTCAAAGTCGACCTGTTTCCCGAGAAACGGACTTACCTGGTGCAAACCATGCCCATGACCGAAGCCGCTATCGACGCGGGTTTTACGCGAGACCTGTTCATCGCCCTGGGTGAGCCACTCGACCAGGAAGGCGCCTGGGCAGTGCGGATTTATTACAAGCCGTTTATCCGCTGGATCTGGCTGGGTGCAATCATCATGGCGCTGGGTGGATTGTTCGCGGCCAGCGATCGGCGTTATCGCCGCCTGGCGCGCAGTACCGTTACCAGTAGCACTGGCGCGGAACAGTTATCGTGATTCGTTTCGCGCTGCCGCTGGTTGTATTTGTGCTGATGGTCGGATTGCTCGGTTACGGTTTGCGCCTGGATCCGAAGAAGGTGCCGTCACCGCTGATCGACAAGCCTGCCCCGGCGTTCTCCCTGTCGATGCTCGCTTCACCGTCGCGGCAGCTTTCAACCGAAGATATGAAAGGACAGGTCTGGGTGCTCAATGTATGGGCCTCGTGGTGCGTTTCCTGCCGCGCCGAACATGAAGTTATTACCGCGCTGGCAAACAGGAACCTGGTTACCGTGGTAGGACTCAATTACAAGGATGAACCTGCTGACGCAGCCCGTTGGCTGGAGCAGTTTGGCAATCCCTACGCGACCAGCGTGATGGATCAGGACGGGCGTGTCGGCATTGACTGGGGCGTTTACGGGGTGCCGGAGACCTTTGTTATCGGCGCCGATGGCATGATCAAGTACAAACATATAGGCCCGGTAACGCATGAATCGCTGGAGCAAACAATCCTGCCTATTCTCAAGGAGCTGAAGAGTTGAAGCGCCTGGTATTGTTACTTGTTTTTGGGCTCTGGGTAGCGCCCCTGCAGGCGGCTATCGAGGCCTACCAGTTCGACTCGCCTGAAATGGAGGCCGACTATAATCAGCTTATCGATGAGCTGCGCTGCCTGGTTTGTCAAAATCAGAACCTGTCCGGGTCTGACGCCGACCTGGCGCGTGATCTGCGCCGCGAAACCTACCAGATGTTGCAGCAGGGTAAGTCCCAGCAGGAAGTGGTCGATTTTATGGTTGCGCGCTACGGCGACTTTGTTCTTTACCGCCCTCAATTTCAATCCAATACCTACCTGCTGTGGCTGGGGCCGTTTCTGCTGTTAGTGCTGGTGCTTTACCTGGTTGTACGTCGGCTGCGTGCTGCCGATAAACCGGTTGAAGTCGATGCCGGTGCCATGGCCGAAGCAAAGCAGCTGCTGGAAGATAACGAGTCACATAAATGAGTTTCTGGATAGCCGTCGTTGTGCTGCTTGCGCTTGCGCTCGCAATTTTGTTAATTCCACTGATGCGAACCGTGCGGGGTCAGCAAAGCGATCAGCGCCAGCAGCAGAATATTCAAATTGCACGCGAGAAAAAGCGGCAACTTGAAACCCAGCTCAAGGATGCCGAGATTGATCAGGCGACTTATGACAGTGCTTACCTTGACCTGCAGACTTCGCTGGCACTGGAACTCGATCGCAGCGCGGCGGACAGTGAAAAAACACGTGGCAAGTGGATGGCGATAGTGGTGTTGCTGGCAATACCCGCAGCCAGTGTTTCGCTTTACCTGGTCTATGGTGAATACCGGGTGGTAGAGAATCCGCAACTGGCACTCGCCGCACCACGCCAACAAACTGCCGCGGCACCGCAGATGAGCCTGGAAGAAATGACTGTCGCCATCAAGCAGCGGCTGAAGGATAATCCCGAGGATGCGGAAGGATGGTTTATGCTTGGCAGAACCATGATGACCAGGCAGCAGTACGACCAGGCAGTTACCGCATTTCAACGCAGCAACGATCTGCTGGCCGATGAACCAGGAATCATGTTTGCGCTCGCCGATGCATTGGCGATGCAGAACAACGGCAATCTACTGGGTGAACCTGAAGAACTGGTGCAGCGTGGTTTAAAGCTCGCACCACGCTTTCCCAATGGCCTCTGGCTTGCCGGTATGGCCGCCGAGCAGCGCCAGGATTACAAATCGGCGCACCGCTACTGGAGCTTGCTGCTGCCCATGATAGCGGACAATCCAGCTTCATCGCGCGAAGTGCAGGGTTTGCTGGCGACGCTTGAAGAGCGTGATCCGGCACTGGCAAAAACGGTGTCCAGTGCTGACGCTGTTGGAATTAAACTACTGGTCGATATCAGTGCCGAACTAAAGGCCAAAGCCAGTCCGGATACGGCGGTGTTTATTTACGCCAAGGCGATGCAGGGCCCGCCAATGCCGTTAGCGGTCAGAAAACTTCAGCTTGGTGATTTGCCGGTATCTTTGACGCTGAGCGACGATGACGCAATGATGCCGACGATGAAGTTGTCATCATTTGACCAGGTCATCGTTGGCGCACGCGTTTCCAGCAGCGGTAATCCGGTAGCACAAAGCGGCGATTTCTATACTGAACGCGAAGCCGTGGACAGTAGCAATCCACCCGCAGTGATCAACTTGACCATCGACCAGATCAAGTAGTCGGGGCACTATCCAAAAACTTTTTTGATTTCGTCAAAGGGTGCGGTAATCGCGTAAACCTCGGTGTATCCGAGCTGTTTAAGCGAGTAGGCCGCGAGCGATGCGCGGCCGCCACCGCCGCAATGGGTCAGGATAACGGTAGTCGCCGCGGGGCATTCTTTGTGCACCTGCATTTCCAGTAGCCCACGCGAAATATTGACCGAGTTGGATAACTTGGATTCGTTCGCGCTATGGGATTCACGCACATCGACAATGACTGCATCAGGGCTTTCATCGTAAATTTTCTTGGCTGTTGCCACGTCCACGCATTCGATATGCTGCTGGACTTCGCTGATCAAATCACCTGCGGTTTTAAGCATTCTATTAACCTGTGTTTGCATTGACTCCGGACCGGGTAGTTTAACGCAAACTGACTAATCCTGAAGACTTTCCGCGACTGCCGCCGGCTGCACTGGAATCAACGCGGGATTCCAGTTGTCGACCGCCCATTGCAGGATTTCACATGGGTCGTTGTATTCAAGGTCAGGTGGCGGCGCCTGCTCCAGGTGGCGTAATGCAGCGATTAGCAGTCTGGACGCGTGTTGGTGGTCTAAAGCCCTGGCCCCGGTCTGTTTGCTGAGCTTGACGCCCTGCGCGTTGTTGACCAGTGGGATATGCATGTATTCGGGTGTGGCAAAAGATAGCCTTTGTTGCAGGTAGATGTGCAGGCAGGTATTTTCCAGCAAATCGGCGCCACGTACTACCTGGTTGATACCTTGCAACTGGTCATCGACGACCACCGCGAGATGGTAGGCAAAGATATTGTCTACCCGCTTGAGGACAAAATCTCCAACCGATGCGGACAGGTTTAGCGCAAATTTGCCATAAACCCGATCGAAAAAACCAACCGATTGCGCGTTCTCGGTGTTGAGTCGAAGCGAGTGATTGGCGACTGGTAGCTGTTTCAGGCGGCACAGGCCAGGGTAAATCTGTCCCAGTGGACCGCTGCGCACACCGTGTTCGCGCAGGCTTCTGCGGCTGCATTCGCAGGCATAACAATCACCCTGCGCAAGCAATTTGTCGAGATAGTACTGGTATTGTTCAAACTGATCGCTTTGATACAACACCGCGCCATCCCAGGCAAAGCCAAAAGCCTCGAGATCATGCAGAATTTGTTCGCTGGCACCGGCGACAACCCGCGGAGTGTCAACATCCTCGATACGTAACAACCAGCGTCCCTGGCGTGATTTTGCCTCACAGTAGCTCGCCAGTGCGGCGACCAGCGATCCGAAATGAAGGGGGCCTGAAGGAGAAGGTGCGAAGCGTCCGGTTAACTGCGTCAAGACAGCAGGTTTTCGAGAATACTCTGGTAAATGTCCGACAACAGGTCGAGTTGTTCGATATTTACATGTTCATTGAGCTTGTGAATAGATTCGTTAACCGGTCCCAGTTCAAGCACCTGCGCGCCGGTTGGTGCGATGAAGCGACCATCTGACGTGCCACCGGTGGTTTCGAGCGCGGTAGTGAGACCGGTATGTTGTTTGATGGCCTGCTGTGCTGCTTCCACCAGTTCCCCT
>CAWCBX010000023.1:0-5716 GCA_963793595.1 uncultured Gammaproteobacteria bacterium
GGACAAGAACTGCAAGCATGAGCAAAACGCGCGGTAGGTTGCGGATCAATGACAAATCAAACTCTTTCGGTTAGCTTTTTAACTGGCGCCATCTTAGCATTGTCTTTCTGCCGTGAATTGTTAAATAATGTTCTCGATTGCATCAGTGACAGCGCATGATCTGATACAGCAAACATACTCAATAATACAGGAGCAAGCAATGACCTGGAACGTATATCTCTCGGGTGAGATTCACAGCGACTGGCGGGAACAGATTATCGATCGTGTCAGGCAGCTCAAACTGCCGGTAGAGTTCACTTCCGCGGTTACCGATCACGAAGCCAGCGATGCCGCCGGCGACGGCCTGGGACCCCAGGTGAGTGGATACTGGCGCGACCATAAATCATCGAAGGTCAACGCGATTCGCACTAAAACCCTGCTCGAGAAATGTGACATTGCTGTCGTGCGTTTTGGTGACCAGGTACGGAAGCAATGGAATGCGGCGTTTGACGCCGGTTACTGTGCCGCGATCGGCAAGCCTTATATCACGCTGCACGCCGATGAAATCGTGCACCCGCTGAAAGAGGTCGATGCCGCGGCCATGGCATGGGCGGAGACGCCGGCACAGGTGGTTGAGGTTTTACAGTACATCACCAGCGCCTGATCCCGTCTGTTAGCGGGTGGCGCCTGTGGTCAGCTAGATTTTCCCAGCCAGATCACGCGCAAATTCGCCACGGATACGGTCGGCGTAAATGGCAACGCCCAGGCCATCCGCCTGTTGATGTTGCGAAATCACCGCGGTGTTAACCCCGATCACATCGCCCTCGGCATCGATCAGGGGTCCGCCGCTGTTACCGGGCAGAATGCGGGTGTCGGTGAACAGGTAATCCCGGGCCGACTTGGTGATAATACCGGAAGTTAAAGAGTCCGTGATGCCGAGGGGACTGCCAATCGCAAATACCCTGGTGCCCTGGCGTGGGTGTTGTTTAGCGGACAAGGTTAAAAACGGGGTCGTGTAGTTATCCAGTTTCAACAGCGCCAGATCATACTCTTTACTGATTTTAACAAGACGCGCCTTGAGCGTCTTGCCACCTTTCAACCTGATCGTAAACTTCTTCGAAAAGTTACTTAAACTGGTGTTGAATCCGAACTCGGATTTCGTTTTTTTGTATTCACGCTCCAGTTTGCGGAACTGGCTGGTATTGGCGTCGTGTTGCCGTTTATTCTTCTGGTAGCGTTTGACGTAGCGGTCGTACTTGGTTTTCTGAGACGCCGAAGCCCTTCCCGATTCCATGTATTCCCTGTTTTCATCGATATTACGCTTGGCGTCCTTGAGACGTTCTGCGTCATCCTTGAGGTCCAGCTTGTAATCGTCGAGCTGCGCCTTGCGCTCGGCAAGCCGCTCTTCCGTGCCTTTCGACTGACTCGAGGTCGACGGCCTGACAACATGCCGATTAGTGATGATATAGCCGTCGCTGGTGACGAAAAATCCGGAGCCTGAGCCAGCGCTTGTTTTTACAGTGACGACAGCGAGTGATGCTGTATCGACTTTGGTGACCGGGTTAAACTTCTGCTGCAGGTCATCCTGCAGGTCCGCCCTGGTCGCCTGGCTGGCCGAGCTGGTGGTAACCGCGGTGGTGGTTTTGTTTTTTGGTGGCTTATCCGTGAAATGCCACTTGCCGTATTTATCCTGGTATTTATAGAGATCTGCGGACACATTCGTCGCAGACAAGTGTAAAGTAGTGCAAGCTGCAAGCAGAATTAAGTGTTTAATAACCATTGACGTGTATTCGAACCAACCAATTCGTTCTGGTTTATATAGCTCAAATTCACCAATAATTCGCTAAATGCTGCTAATACTGAACGCGACCACCCGCGATTCTACTCGTGCCCAACCCGGGCTTTCAGGCAACAAGTGCGGACATTACAACGCCTCCGATCGAAGCCAACACCAGTACTCGGGATATACCCCAATGAAATCTGAACAGCAGTACTGCCGACATCAGGGCCAGTGCTATCACGCGCCAGTCGATCGAAGCCAGCTCGGGTTGCCACAATGTAAACGGCCCGTAATCCTGGACAGAGACCTGCTTGAAAAATACATGCAGTGCAAACCAGATCGAAAGGTTCAGGATTACGCCTACCACCGCGGCTGTGATCGCGGTTAGCGCACCACGTAAACGGGCCTGCGATCCGATCCAGTCTATATAAGGTGCACCGACAAAAATCCACAGGAAACAGGGTACAAAGGTAGTCCACAGGGTAACCACGGCACCCATCACGCCATACCAGAATCCGGCTTCCCGAAATGCTGCCAGAAATCCTACAAACTCGTTAACCAGGATCAATGGACCCGGTGTGGTTTCGGCGAGCCCCAGTCCGTCCATCATTTCACCGGCACTCAACCAGCCAAACTGAACAACTACATCCTGTCCGAGATAGGCCAGAACCGCGTAGGCGCCACCAAAAGTAACAATGGCCAGCTTGGAAAAGAAAACCCCGATCTCCAGCAGCAGCCCCTCGCTATCGTATGCCGCAAGCGCCAGTAGCGGTATCCCCCAGATTGCCAGCCAGATCAAAGCGGTAGTCAGGCTGTGCCATGCGGAGACCTTTAACCTGACCGATCGATGATCGATGTAATCACGCCGGGCGCGGATAAAACCAAACGTGGCCGCGAGGACAATAATCAATGGAAACGGCAGCGCCAGAAAAAAGATACCGATGAAAGCGAGCCCTGCGATTACCCAGTGCTCGGCAAGATGCAGGGCCCGCCTGGCAACCTTGAGCAAGGCTTCGATGACGATCATGATCACCGCTGCCTTGACCCCCAGGAACAACGCGTTGATCAATGGCACCTCACCAAACAGCGCGTAGGCCAGCGCGAGGGCAAAGATCACTATCGCCCCGGGGACGACGAACAACAACCCCGCAACCAGACCACCTGCCGTACCGTGCAGACGCCATCCGGCATAAGTCGCCAGCTGCATTGCCTCGGGTCCCGGCAACAACATGCAAAAACTGAGCGCATTCAGGAATTGCTGTTCGCTCAACCAGCCTTTACGATCGACCACCTCTCGATGCATCAGTGCGATTTGCGCGGCCGGACCACCAAAAGACAACAACCCGATACGCAGCCAGACGCTAAATGCCTGCGCCAGCGTCGGCTGAGGGCTTATACCCTCCTCCAGCGAGACACTATTCATGGCTCAACCCCGCTTGGTGGGTTGCGGCCAGTCGTGCGACTCATCGCTGGCATCGCGTGCCCAGCGATAAAGGGCGTCGTAAATCAGCATACCCGCATCTATTTGCGCGAGATCGTCGCGATACATTCGCGACAGACCAAGCGATACCGCAAGCAAACCAGCCGATTGCGGTGCCAGTTCATGTCGATTGGTATCGGCACCGCGCACGATGATTGCCAGTTGCTTTAACGCATCGGTTTGCAGGCCGAATTCTTCGAGCATGGTATCGAAGGTGCAGTGGTCGCCGCGATGACTCCAGAATACATCTTCGACATCGAACGGCGTGGCGGCATATTTATCCGCGACACCGAGCACTTCGCCCGGGGCCACGAACAGAAACTGTGAGGACGGATCAATGAATCGCCGGATCAACCAGGGACAGGCCATGCGGTCGATTTTCGGTCGGTGTCGCGTTACCCACAAACTGCCCCTGTTACCATCGGATATGGGAATTTTCGCCGCCGGGACAAGTATTTCACCTGCATCCCGCCACGCGAAATGACCGCCTTCGAGGCTTTCTGCCTGGATTCCATGATTGCGCAGAATCGCCATCGCGCCCTGGCTGATTTTCTTACCCTGCTGGCAATACAATACCACTCGCCGCCCGGTGAGTTCGGGCACCAGCGCGCTGATTTCGTTATGTGGGTGGCGAAAAGCCGACGGAACTAAATCGGGGTCATCGGCAAAATCTTCATCGATACGAACATCGATTATGACCGGCGCTGCCGCGGTACCGATCAGGTGGGAAAGCTGAGAAACTGTTATTTGATTGGGTGAAGGCATGACGCATCCGCTCCTAAAGATTTAACCTGCCCGGGCACGTGGCCTGCAAACAGATTTAGGGTTAATGGATGCGAATCTCGGGCTTGCGCCTCACGGGGGGCTCGCTAACCCCATAGCGCCGAGTATGTCGAAAGCGCAGCTGCAAATCAAGCTGGAAGCCTGCATTGCAGTGGCGAAAGGCAGCCGCTATTCCCTGCATTGCAACGCAAAATCAGTCAACAGCCGGTTAAACTCGGGCGCACGCTCCCAGAACATCAGGTGTTCGCCAAAGGCTTCCAGCCGTGCAGAAGGAGTGTTTTCTCGTGCCCAGTGCGCCACCACTTCCTGCTGATCGGCTCGCACCAGGTAACACAATGGCATCTGCCCTTCCAGTGCACGCAGGTCGTCCTGATAATCAAGAAATATCGAGGTCGCATTGAGTAAAACTGCCACGTCATCCGGAGTCTGGCGGGTAATCTCGAGCACCCACTGAATATTGGCTTCCGACTTATCCTCGAGCATCCAGGCCGCAAATTCGCGATTGGTCGCTGCAGGATCCCTGAGCCTGCCCAGGGTATAGAATTGCTGGCCTCCATCGGCATCGTCATAGCGATAAGTCACCCAGTCGGACTGGTTATCGGCGGCGGCGGCGCGCGGTGGACCGTCGAGCATGATCAATCCAGATAATTTTGCGGCACCGAACTGATTGATGTAGGCAAGCATCGCCAGGCAACCAAAGGACCAGCCACCCAGAATAACCTTGTCCAGCTCCAGGGCATCGATAAATGCCTGCAGGTCGCGGCCGTGCTGCTCATAATAATGACCCGTCGGCGTCTTGCTGCTAAGCCCGTGCGCCCTCGGATCGAAGCTGATGAATCGAAATTGATCGGAGCTGTCGAAGTACTCGAACTGCCGCTCGAATACCTGCGAGGACATGGTCCAGCCGGGTAGCAGCAAAATACACTGTTTCCCCTGCCCTGCCTGCTGATAACGGACCGTCAACTCGTCATCGAGGTCAATGAAATAATCAGTCACTTAAGCCTTACACCTCTATAAACGTAAACTTCACCACCGCGTTTGCGCGAGGTCGATACCAGCCTGTCCGTTGCAAACCCGCAGGCATGACAGGCATCGACAAGCTGCTCGCACGAATACGCCCGGAATCCTCGTTCAGTGTAGCCGTCTTCAACCAACGCCGAAGCCGAACTGAAACCCAGCACCAGGCCACCGCCGGGTTTCACAACCCGCGCCAGTTGCATCAGCCCGGCGTTTAAATCCGGCCAGAAATAAATTGTGTGCACACTACAGGCGCAGTCAAATGTCGCGTCGGCAAATGGCAATGTGTCGGCACTGCCCAGGTGCAGGTTTACCGTCTCCCCGAGACCCAGTCTTGCGGTCCGGACGCGCGCATTGGCAAGCATTTCCACTGATAAATCTACGCCGTCGATGCTACCACCCGCAAGGCCTCCGGCGATACGGAACAGCAGGTCACCACCACCGAAACCGATTTCCAGCAAGCGCGATTGCGCATCATGCTGCAGATTGTCGAAAACGAGTTGATTGACAGATGCGTTGGCCCGATTGAGCATACGACCAAAGACAAGACGGCCGAAAAACCCGTGCGGTTTCTGCCGCCTGACGGGCAATAAATTTCGAAATCGCCATTTGTTTTAGCTAGCAGGCAGAGGCGGATTGCGCATCAGTCGGCCGGCGGCGCGTAAACGCCGTCTTCG
>CAWCBX010000024.1:0-5492 GCA_963793595.1 uncultured Gammaproteobacteria bacterium
GGCGACACGCAGCTCGCCCGAAGTCAGCGCATGCGCCGACTGCAGCAAGTGCTCGACCTCTTCTTCGTGACGAAACATCAGCCGCGTAATACTGAACGCGGATTTGCCGATATCGGTCAGTTCGATGCGGCGGCCATGGCGCACGAACAGCTTGGTACCGTAGCGTTCTTCCAGTTCCTTGACCTGGCCTGACAGCGTGGGCTGGGTGATATGCAGCATTTCGGCCGCGCGGGTGAAACTGCCGTGGGTGGCGACCGCATGGAATGAGCGCAGGTGAGCGTGTGATATTGGCACAGTCTATCCGAGGCATATGTATTATCGATTGGATAGATAGTATTTATCGGCGGTATAAATGGCAACCATTCACACGTTACCAGGGTAAATTTAATGACTGACACCACCAACCAGGATGCCGCCTGCTCTCCCAGCGGTGACCCCTACCTGCTGACCCCGGGTCCGCTGACGACATCGCTCACCGTCAAGCAGGCGATGCTGCACGACTATGGTTCGCGGGATGCGAGCTTCATCGATTTGAATGCACGCATCCTCGATCGCCTGGTGGCGATCGTCAATGGTGCTGGCAGCCATGTCAGTGTGCCGCTGCAGGGCAGTGGTACCTTTGTCGTCGAGGCGATGATCGGCAACTTTGTGCCCGCCGATGGCAGGCTACTCATCCTGATCAATGGTGCCTACGGTAAACGTATCGCCAGGATATGTGATTACTACCACCGCGATTACCTGGTGCAGGAATCCCCGGAAGACGTGCCGGTCGATACCGCGCAGCTCGACAGCACGCTCGACGCCAACCCCGACATCAGCCACGTGGTCGTGGTGCATTGCGAAACCACGTCGGGCATCCTCAACCCGATTGAGGAAGTTTCGACAATCGTCGCGCGTCACCAGCGCAGTCTGTTGATCGATTCGATGAGTGCCTTCGGAGCGTTGCCGCTGGATGCGCGCGAAATTCAGTTTGACGCGGTCGTGGCTTCGAGTAACAAGTGTCTCGAAGGCGCTCCCGGCATGGGCTTTCTGCGTCGCACGCGAAGCGGCGCTAGAAAAAACCGAGGGCAATTCACCGTCGCTGGTGCTGGATCTTTATGATCAATGGCGCGCGATGCAGAAGAATCGCCAATGGCGTTTTACCCCGCCGACCCACGTCTTACTCGCTTTCGACCAGGCGCTTACCGAGTATGAAGCCGAAGGTGGTGTCGCCGGCAGGGGCGGCCGCTACCGCGCCAACTGTGATCTGCTGGTGGCCGGCATGCGCGAGATGGGATTCAAAACCCTGCTGCCCGATGCACTGCAGGCCCCCATTATCATCACTTTCCATATGCCAACCAATGCTGAATTTGATTTCGACGCGTTTTATGACGGTCTTAAAAACCGGGGCTACGTCATCTATCCCGGCAAACTGACCGTAGCTGACAGCTTCCGCATGGGTTGCATCGGGCGACTCGATCAACAGCATATGCAGGCGGCGCTGGATGCCGTCAAGCACATGTTGAACCAGTTTGGCATCGACAGGATAACCGGCCCGGATTAAGTGGCTTCGCAGTGCTTGTCGCGATGGAGTGCGGCAAGCGACTGCAACCGTCTTGCACCCCAATTCCCGTGGCTTCGATCTAGTTAAAAAGGCCCGGCTGTACTACACTTTGTACCTAAATCCCACTAAAAATGGAATTCTGGTGCAGTTCAAGAAAAATATCTGGCTTATCTACAATGTATTCCTGGCAATGGGGCTGGTGTATCTGGTCGCCACCGCCTATTCCCGCTGGGAAGAAATACGCCAGGACACCGCTGTCGAACTGGCCTACCTGAACCGTATCTTCGCGTCATCGATGACGTTAAATTTCGATCAGCAGGAAATTATGCTCGACCTGCTGGGGCGGCAGATTCTGGCCGACAAATCCACGCAAAGTAAAACCAGGACGCAGCGTCTGCTCGACAAGATACTGCAACAAAATGGCTCATTGCTTGCCTTCGGACTGGCCAACATGGATGGCGATATTGTGGTGAGCAGCTCCAATCTCGATCTTGACAAGATGCCCAATCTGAAGGAGTTGGAAAATAGCAGGAAGAGTTTTGACAAGGCGATACAGATCGAACGTATGGTTCTCGGCAGGACCTATTACCTGGCGGCACTCGATGACGTGGTGATCCCGATTCGCAAGGGTATTCGAGGCGAAGATAACCAGGTTATCGGCATCATGACGGCCGGCATCAAGCCGCGTGAACTGCTACCCCGATTCGACTCTATCAACCAGGAATCCGGCTCCAGGGCGCCATACCAGTTGCAGGTTTTTCACGATTACGAGTTTTACTATGCTTATGCCAGCGGTATTGCCGATAAGTCCATGTTGCGCAAATTCATCGACGAGCCGATGTCGATGAGATATATCGAAATGCTTGAAAAATCCCTCGAGGATCAACTCGGGCTTTCTCTTGAAGCGCTAAGAGAAGATACCGGCCCGGTGGTATTCAGTGCCGAAGACAGCGACGGCAGGATCAATCTGCACTCGATCGTTTACCTGCCGAAATACCAGATGTGGTCGTCTACGTTATTACCGCGAGATTTTCTACTCGAGCAGCTGTTGGAATCTGTCGTTTTCTACGTCATTACCTTTTTCATTGTTTTCGGCCTTGCCTTTGTGATGTTCAGGCGTATAGCCATATTTGAACAGAAAAATCACCAGCAACTGGTTGACCAGGCCAGCCACGATTTCCTGACCGGTCTCAAGAACCGGCAATTTTTAAGGCTCGCTGAATCTCAATGGATTCATGACACAGCGGAATCGTTTTCGGTATTTTTTATCGATCTCGATAATTTCAAAAACATTAATGACAGTCACGGCCATTCCTACGGGGATAACCTGCTCAAGCAGGTGGCCGGGCGCCTGTTGTCCATGGCCGGCAAAACCGACCTGGTGTGTCGTCAGGGTGGAGATGAGTTTATTATGCTTTCCCGCCGCTGTGACGAAGCCTCGATTACCAGTCTCGCCAACGCCGTATTGAAAGCCATAGCGGCCCCATACTATGTCGAGCAGTACAACTTTGTTATGGGCGCCAGTATCGGTGTGGCCCGTTTTCCCGAGGACGGGGCATCATTTGAAGAGCTGTTCAGCGCGGCGGATACCGCGATGTACCAGGCCAAGAATGTCAAAAACAGCTTCAATATTTTTTCCGGCGAATTGCGCGATCAATTGATGGAAACAACCTATATCCAGCATGCGCTGCCGCAGGCCCTGTCCGACGGGGAATTTTCACTGGTTTACCAGCCCCAGGTGGCGGATTCGAAATCACCTGTCGGGGTCGAGGCGTTGATCCGGTGGCAGCACAGCGAAAAAGGCATGATACCGCCGGACAGATTTATTCCGGTATCGGAGGGTAATGGAATGATCATCGATATCGGGCATTACGTGATCGACCAGGCGCTCAAGGACATGTCGCTCATCGCTGACAGCCATCGCTGCACCAGTCTGCTACTGTCGGTAAATGTGTCGATACGACAGCTGCAGGAAAATGGTTTTGTCGACAAGCTCGCGGCAAGCCTGTCGGCATGTAATTTTCCGGCACAGCAATTAACGCTCGAGATTACTGAGGGTATCTTTATCGATGATCTGCAGTACCTGATTCCAGTGCTCAATCAAATCCGCGGCCTCGGAGTTAAAATTTCGCTCGACGATTTTGGTACCGGTTACTCATCCCTGAGCCTGCTCAAGCAATTACCAATCGACGAACTGAAAATCGACAAGAGCTTCATCGATAATATCACCACGAGTGATGAAGACCGGCTGATGGTGCTCAACATTATCGACATCGCGCAAAACCTGGGTATCCAGGTCGTTGCCGAGGGCATTGAAGGCAGGGATCAGTCGCGCATGTTGATCGAGCTCGGCTGTAATCTGCAACAGGGTTACTATTTTTGCCAACCGGTAAAACTCGAACAGCTAATGGAGTATTGCGACCAGACCAACTGGACCTTCGACCAGGATGACGAAGACGAGTAGCGGCAGTAATACCTGCCTGATTTCAATCTGCCTGAATCCAGCCAGCCCCGGCGCCGAGGTTTTCCCACCGTAACCGGCAACAACTGCCGATTCTGTTTGCTATCGGCAAAATAATTAATGCAGAATAGGGGTTTATCTGACCAATCAAAGCCGAGGTAGTCCTTACCATGTCAATTGCAATTCCCGAACGCGCGTCCGCGGTTATTATCGGTGGTGGAGTGATCGGTTCCAGCGTCGCCTATCACCTGGCGAAACTGGGCTGGACCGACGTGGTATTGCTGGAGCGTAACCAGTTCAGCTGCGGCACGACCTGGCACGCGGCCGGACTGGTTGGCACCATGCGGGCCAACGAATCGCAGGCGAGACTATGCGAATACTCGATGGCGGTGCTGAACGAGCTCGAGGCCGAAACCGGTCAATCAACCGGTTTCAAACAGGTCGGTTCGTTGACCATCGCGCATAGTGAAGCGCGTTTCGAGGAATTGAAACGGGTCGCGGCGATGAACAACGCCTTTGGTGTGACCCGGGTCGATATCATTACCGCGCAAGAGGCAAAATCGATTTATCCTTACCTCGAAACCGGCGACCTGCTCGGTGCCAGCTGGGTTGAGCAGGATGGCACCGCCAGTCCGGTCGATGTCACCCAGGCCTTCGTCAAGGGTGCGCGCGGACGCGGTGCGCTCTGCCTCGAAGGGGTGCGCGTGACCGGCATCAGTAAGGCCGCTGGCCGCGTCACCGGGGTGATCACCGAGCAGGGCGAAATCAGGGCTGATTACGTGGTCAATTGCGGCGGTCTGTGGGGCCGCGAAATCGGTCGCATGGCCGGGGTCAACGTGCCCTTGCATGCCTGTGAACATTACTACGCGCACACCGAAAAGCTAGAGGATTTGCCGGGCAATCTGCCGGTCATGCGCGATCACGACAATTGCGCCTATTACCGCGAAGATGCCGGCAGCCTGTTGATCGGTGCCTTCGAACCCAATGCGGTGCCCTGGGGACAGGATGGTGTGCCACTCGATTTTGCCTTCGAAGAACTCGAGGGACACCTGGATGAACAATTCATGCCGGTACTCGAACAGGCGATGTACCGCGTGCCGATGCTGCAGGAATGCGGCTGGCGCAGTTTCTTCTGCGGTCCGGAGAGTTTCACGCCAGATGACCAGTTCCACATGGGCGAAGCCCCGGAGCTGAAAAATTTCTATGTCGCCTGCGGCCTGAACTCGGTCGGTATCCAGACCTCGGGCGGCCTCGGTCGTGCGCTCGCCGACTGGATGCACCACGGTTACGCACCGATGGATTTGTGGGGCAACGATATCCGGCGTATGTTTCCGTTCCAGTCGACGCAAAAGTACATCCAGCACCGCGTCACCGAGACCCTGGGCCTGCTCTACGACAACCATTACCCCTACAAGCAGATGGAGACCGCGCGCAACCTGCGGCATTCACCCCTGCACGAAAGACTGCTCGAGCGTAACGCCTGTTTCG
>CAWCBX010000025.1:0-10437 GCA_963793595.1 uncultured Gammaproteobacteria bacterium
TCCACCTTGACATGGTGGGGGTCGGTGGTTCGAATCCACTCGCGACTACCAACACATCAAGTGGCCTTTGGTAGGGGTCACCACTGGAGAATAGACATGCCTCAGATTACCCTTCCTGACGGGTCCAACCGTCAGTTCGACCATGCTGTCTCGGTTATGGATATCGCCAGCGATATTGGCCCGGGTCTGGCCAAGGCCACGCTCGCCGGCAAGGTTGACGGCAAACCTCGTGGACGCCTCTTTCGTCATCGAAAAGGATGCCGAAGTCGCCATTGTCACCAGTCGTGATGATGAAGCCCTGGAACTGTTGCGCCACGATGCTGCGCATGTGATGGCGCAGGCGGTACAGGAGCTTTACCCGGGCACCCAGGTGACCATCGGCCCGGCGATCGAAGACGGTTTTTACTACGACTTTGCGCGTGACGAGGCATTTACCCCGGAAGATCTCGTTGAAATTGAAAAACGCATGCACGAGATTGTGAAACGTGACCTGCCGATCGTGCGCGAAGTCATGGATCGTGAAACCGCCATGCAGACCTTCGGCGAGCTGGGTGAAACCTATAAGGTCGAAATTATCAATGATATTATCCCCGAGGGCGAAGAGGTTTCGATTTACCGCCAGGGTGAATGGTTCGATGTCTGCCGCGGGCCGCATCTACCGTCGACAGGCAAGCTCGGTAACGGTTTCAAGGTCATGAAAGTCGCCGGCGCCTACTGGCGTGGCGATTCGAATAACGCGATGCTGCAACGTATCTACGGCACCGCCTGGCCTGACAAGAAGCAGTTGAAAGCCTACCTGCATCGAATCGAAGAGGCGGAAAAACGCGATCATCGCAAACTGGGGCGCCAGCTGGACCTGTTCCACCTGCATGAAGAAGCGCCGGGTTCGGTTTTCTGGCATGCGAAGGGCTGGACCCTGTTCAACCTGTTGATCAACTACATGCGCAAGCGTCAGGACGATGCCGGCTATGTAGAGGTGAATACACCCGACGTGATGGATCGCAGTCTGTGGGAAACTTCGGGTCACTGGGAAAACTACCGTGAGCACATGTTTTCCACGCAAACCGAAGACGATCGTGTATTTGCGTTAAAGCCGATGAACTGTCCGGGATCGGTGCTGATGTTCGACCAGGGCCTGAAAAGCTATCGTGACCTGCCGCTGCGCATGGCGGAATTTGGCAAGGTGCACCGTTACGAACCTTCCGGTGCTTTACATGGATTGCTGCGCGTACGCCACTTTACCCAGGATGACGCACATGTTTACTGCACCGAGGAACAGATGGAGCAGGAATGCATCGACGTGATTGCGCTGGTGCTCGATATCTATAAAGACTTTGGTTTCGAAGATGTCGTTATCAAGTTTTCCGATCGACCTGAAAATCGTATCGGCTCGGATGAAATCTGGGACAAGCTCGAAGGCGCTTTGACCAATGCGCTCGATAGCATGAAACTCGATTATGAATTGTTTCCCGGCGAAGGCGCTTTTTACGGCCCCAAGCTCGAATTTGTGTTGCGCGATGCGATCGGGCGCGACTGGCAATGCGGCACCTTGCAGGTCGATATGAATCTGCCGGAACGCTTTGATATTTCCTATGTTGCCGAAGACGGAAACCGGCATCGGCCGGTCATGTTGCACCGGGCATTATTCGGTTCGCTGGAGCGTTTTTTCGGAATTCTGGTCGAACATTACGAAGGTAAATTTCCGACCTGGTTAGCGCCGGTTCAGGCCGTGGTGATGAATATTACCGACAAACAGGCGCCATATGTCGAAAAAGTCGCAGAAAATGCTTAAAAATCAGGGAATCAGGGTGATTTCTGACTTGAGAAACGAAAAAGTCGGGTTTAAAATTCGCGAGCACACTTTGCAGCGCATCCCATACATGCTCGTGGTCGGTGATCGCGAAGTCGAAGAGGAATGTATTGCAGTGCGTAGCCTGGGTGGTGAAGACCTGGGTTCAATAGCGGTTGACCAGTTTGTCGACCTGGTAAAACAGTAATCCGGTTATTAAGGCCGGATTAATTTTTGCGTATAACATAGCTTAAGGCTAAGCGGAGAGTCCACAATCGCAGACAACAAACAGAGCCGTCTCAACGAGGAAATTACAGCGCCGGAAGTCCGGCTGATCGGTGAAGATGGTGAACAAAAGGGCATAGTGCCTCTGGAAGAGGCCCTGCAACAGGCGGTAAGCGCCGCAGTGGATCTCGTAGAGTTGGTGCCTGACGCCGAACCGCCGGTCTGTCGATTGATGGACTACGGCAAGTTCAGGTTTCAGCAAAAGAAAAAGTTGCACGACCAGCGCAAGAAACAGCGCCAGGTGCACATCAAGGAAATCAAGTATCGACCGGGTACCGAAGATGGTGACTACCTGGTCAAGTTACGCAAGCTGACCGAGTTTATCGAAGTCGGCGACCGGGTTAAGGTGACAGTCCGCTTCCGTGGACGGGAAATGGCCCACATGGAACTCGGCACTCAGCTACTCAAGCGAGTAGAAGAGGACACCAAAGAATTTGCGACCGTGGATCAGTTTCCGCAGTCGGAAGGGCGCCAGATGACAATGTTGCTGGTGCCGAAAAAACGCTAGCCTTCGAGCTAGCCACTACCCGAAGGCGCGTCTCCGGCGTCCAGGGATTATTAATAGCTATATATTTAACTGGAGTTAAAGATGCCAAAGATGAAATCAGTCAGTGGCGCTGCCAAGCGTTTCAAACGAAATGCGGCAGGCGGCTACAAGCGTAAGCAATCACACTTGCGTCATATCCTTACCAAGAAATCGAGCAAGCGTAAACGCCAGCTTGGCGAAAAGCTTGATGTCCATGCTAACGACGTGCAATTGGTACGTCGCATGTTGCCGTATTCTTAGGGGGGATTGAACAATGCCAAGAGTAAAAAGAGGCGTTACCGCACACGCTCGTCACAAGAAGGTTCTGGATAAAGCCAAGGGTTATCGCGGCGCACGCAGTAAAGTATTCCGCGTCGCCAAACAGGCTGTCACCAAGGCAGGTCAATATGCTTACCGCGATCGTCGGCAGCGTAAACGTCAGTTCCGCGCACTGTGGATCGCACGTATCAATGCCGGTGCCCGCGAAAACGGCATGTCATACAGCGTTTTCATGAATGGTTTGAAGAAAGCCGCTATCGAAATCGATCGCAAGGTGCTTTCCGATATTGCTATTTTTGACAAGCCTGCATTTACCGCTCTGGTGGAAAAAGCCAGGGCCGGTCTGGAAACAGCGTAAAGATACAGGTATCGACGGCAGAGACGAACTCTCTGCCGTCGATTCAATTGTCCTGACACGTGTCTCAAGATCTCGAAAACCTGCTGCAGCAGGCTTCCCATTCGATTAGCCAGTCTGGCGACATGGCGGCGCTCGATGCCGTGCGTGTCGCTTATCTGGGCAAGAAGGGTGAGCTGACTGCGCAACTGAAAAATCTCGGCCAATTACCGGCCGAGCAAAGACCTGCCGCAGGGCAGGCGATTAACCAGGTTAAAGTCCAGATCCAGGAGTTGCTCGAGACGCGCAAGTCGGCGCTCAGCGATCTGGCGATTGCTTCACGGCTGCAAACCGAAACGGTTGATATCTCGCTGCCCGGCAGGCGCAGCGGCGCGGGTGGTTTGCACCCGGTGACGCTGACCATGAACCGTATCGACAAGATGTTTGGCAAGCTCGGCTTCGATGTTGCTGAAGGTCCCGAAGTCGAAGATGACTTTCATAACTTTGAAGCACTCAATATTCCTGCACATCATCCGGCGCGGGCGATGCATGATACGTTTTATTTTGATGACGGCATGTTGCTGCGCACCCATACCTCGCCGGTACAGATCCGGGTTATGGAAAACCAGGAGCCACCATTGCGGGTGATTGCGCCGGGGCGGGTCTATCGTTGCGATTCAGATTTAACGCACACGCCGATGTTCCACCAGGTGGAAGGCCTGCTGGTCGATGTAGACGTATCTTTCTCAGTGTTGAAAGGCACGCTGGAAGAGTTTCTGCAGATGTTCTTTGAACAGGATGATTTGAAGACTCGCTTCAGACCTTCGTATTTCCCCTTCACCGAGCCTTCCATGGAAGTCGATATCAGCTGCGTTATGTGCTCCGGGCAGGGCTGTCGGGTTTGCAGCCATACCGGCTGGCTGGAAGTGCTTGGTTGCGGCATGGTGCATCCCGAGCTGTTTCGCCATACCGGCGTTGATGGCGAAAAGTACACCGGCTATGCGTTTGGCATGGGCGTAGAGCGCCTGGCAATGTTGCGCTATGGCGTCAATGACTTGCGCCTGTTCTTCGATAACGACCTGCGTTTTCTGCAACAATTCACCTGACCGGACGCAGCAATGGAAATAAGCGAAAACTGGTTACGTGAATGGGCTGATCCCGCGATCGATAGCGATACTCTGATCAGCCAGCTGACGATGGCCGGGCTGGAAGTCGAGGGCTTGCGCAGTGCTGCGCCAAAACTCGTTGATGTAGTGGTCGCCGAAGTCGTCGCCATCGAAAAACATCCCGATGCAGACAAACTGAATGTCTGCCAGGTGAGCGATGGTAAAGCAAGCTATACGGTTGTTTGTGGTGCGCGTAACGTCCGTGCCAATCTGAAAGTGGCTTTCGCCCGTATCGGCGCAGAGCTTCCCGGAATCAAGATTAAAAAAGCGAAGCTGCGTGGTGTTGAATCCCAGGGCATGATTTGTTCGGCAGCCGAGTTGCAACTGACTGAATCCTCCGACGGAATCCTGGAGTTGCCGGAAGACGCTCCGCCTGGCGTGTCGATCGTCGAATACCTGTTGCTGGACGATAATATTATCGAGATCGACCTCACCCCCAACCGTGGTGATTGCCTGAGCATTGCCGGCGTCGCGCGTGAAGTTTCCGCCATCAACAAGGTTCCACTGGCACAGACTGGTGTGACCAGCGTAGACAATAGCATTGACGATAGCTTCAGTGTCGAGCTCGAGGCGCCGGGACATTGTCCGCGCTATGTGGGGCGCATCATTAAGGGCATCGATCCACAGGCACAGACGCCGATGTGGATGCAGGAAAAGCTGCGTCGTTGTGGTCTGCGACCGATAAGCCCGGTGGTCGACGTCACCAATTACGTGATGATGGAACTCGGCCAGCCAATGCACGGATTTGATTTCGACAAGCTAAACGGTGGCATTAAGGTGCGCCTGGCAAAATCCGGGGAAAAGTTGGCATTACTCGATCAAACTGAAGTCGAATGCCGGGATGATACCCTGCTGATCGCCGATCACGCCGGTGGCGTTGCGCTGGCTGGCATCATGGGTGGTCTCGATAGTTCGGTGCAATCCGATACGCGCAATATATTTCTTGAAGCCGCGCATTTCACCGCGCTCGAACTCGCCGGTAAGGCGCGCGGATTCGGCATGCACACCGATGCGTCACATCGTTTTGAACGGGGTGTGGACGCGTTATTGCCTCCCATTGCGATGCAACGCGCGACCGGGTTGTTGCTGGACATTGTCGGTGGCGAGGCCGGGCCGGTTATCGACGCGATGGTCGAAGAAAACATGCCGCAGACGCCACAGGTAGAACTGCGTTACGATCGTGTTAACCGCTTACTGGGTATCAACGTTGAGCGCGACGAAGTCAGCGGTATTCTGCAGCGCCTGAACATGCAACTTACCGAGCAAACTGACGGCTGGCAGGTTACCCCGCCTAGCTATCGCTTCGATATCAATATCGAGGCGGACTTGATCGAAGAGATCGGGCGTTTGATCGGTTATAACAATATTCCCGGCAGTCGGGAGTCTTCGCATATCAAGATGGAGAGCTTTTCGGAGCAGCGTGTCAGCGTTAACCGGATTCGCGACATCCTTGTTGAGCGGGGCTATTTTGAAGCGGTTACCTACTCGTTCGTATCCCCGGAACTGCAGGCGATACTCGACCCGGGCCAGCAAACATTACCATTGGCTAACCCTATCTCCGCAGATATGTCGGTTATGCGCACCCGCCTGTTGCCCGGATTGGTGCAGGCCCTGCAGCACAATTTGAACCGCCAGCAGTCGCGGGTGAGATTGTTCGAATCCGGCCTGTGTTTTGTGCCAACTGACGACGGTCTTGAGCAAACCCCTCATATCGCAGGTATTATCACCGGAAACCGGGATGAAGATGGGCTTTATGCGAGTGCGGAAAGCCTTGATTTTTTCGATATCAAGGGCGATCTCGAGATGATTTTGCGGTTAGCCGATGAATCCAGTTTCAGTTTCACGCGCTCGAGCAATCCAGTGTTACACCCGGGACAGGGCGCCGACCTTGACTTGCGCAGGAAAATCGATCGGATATGTTGGTGCTTTGCATCCGGCAGTTCTGAAAAAACTCGATATAAATCAACCGGTTTTTATTTTCGAAATGGAAACTTCGCCGATATTGGATTCAAAATTGCCAAAATTCCACGAAATGTCACGATTTCCTTCTATCAGGCGTGACATTTCAATCTCAGTGGATAAAAATTTGCCAGTTCGTGACCTGGTCGACAGCATTTATTCGATTAAAAATGAAATATTGCAGGAAGTATTTGTATTTGACGTCTATACTGGAAAAGAAGTGAGAAATGATCGAAAAAGTGTCGCTTTGGGCTTGATTTTACAGGACTTTTCACGCACTCTAGTTGACGAGGATGTGGAAAATCTGGTTGCAAAAAATCCTCGCACAATTAAAAGAACACTACAACGCCGACTTGAGGGAGAGCTGATGTCATTGACCAAGGCTGATATGGCCGAGATGCTATTTGAAGAACTTGGTCTCAACAAGAGAGAAGCTAAGGAAATAGTCGAACAATTTTTCGAAGAAGTAAAAGTAGCTCTTGAAACCGGCCACCAGGTCAAGTTATCTGGTTTTGGAAACTTTTTGACCCGGTCAAAAGCTGAAAGACCAGGGCGCAATCCCAAGACCGGTGAAGAGATTCCGATTTCTGCCCGGAAAGTGGTTACGTTTCGTCCCGGTCAAAAATTAAAAATAAGAGTAGAGGCGTATGCTGGAAGCGAGCAACAATAACGAATTACCGGTAATACCTGGTAAGCGTTACTTCACTATCGGTGAAGTTGCCGAGCTCTGCGATGTCAAACCTCATGTGCTGCGTTACTGGGAACAGGAATTTCCCCAGTTAAAACCGGTAAAACGCCGCGGTAACCGCAGATATTACCAACGTCACGATGTATTGTTGATTCGCCAGATACGCAGCCTGCTCTATGACGAAGGCTTTACCATCGGCGGTGCACGCCAGCGTCTCGAAGGTGAAGGCAACAAGGGCGATGTCACCCAGAGCCAGCAAATCATCCGTCAGACCCTGACCGAACTCGAAGAACTTCTTGCCTTGCTAAAACGCTAAATCTATCGTCAAATACGATATTACGACGGGGCGTAGCGCAGCCTGGTAGCGCACCTGCCTGGGGGGCAGGTGGTCGCAAGTTCGAATCTTGCCGTCCCGACCAAATTTCTCAATAAATTTCAGTAACTTAGAAGTGTTAGTATATTCTAATATACTGCGAATTGTCTAACAAATCGCCAAACTGTCTAACAGAATTGCAAAGAGTGGTCATTGAATAGGGTCCACCCCTTCGGTATTTTTCTTCTTGATGTAGCGCTCGGTCTGGTCCCGGTTCTCGATGTCCGCCGAGTGTTTGGGCATAGTCGAGACCACGATTCCGGTAGGCGTCAGTGATCGCCTTGGCCCTGATGTCGTGAAAGTTCACATCAGTTAAGTTTACGACTTTCTTCTCGCGCAATCGGCGCCAGACTGAGTTGAAATCCGGTCGCAGTGATCTGCTGACCATATGTGTTAGTGAATAGGTACGTCAGGTTCTTCGCCTTGCGATTGACCGCTTGGCATCTTTAATGACTCGATCCAGCTCGGCGGTCTTGTAGAACAGCTGTCGCTTTTCGGTTTTCGCCTGCCGAATATAGACACCTTCTTCGGTTATATCTTTGCGTTTCAGGTTCAGGATGTCGGCCGCCTCGCCCCGGTCAGGTATGCGAACTCGATAACGCTCGTATCATGGGGTCGGCTTTACCTTTCAGTAAATCAAATTCGTCGTCGGTGATGTAGCGGTCGCGCCCAGGTTCGGAATGGTAGAACGCACCCTCACACGGGTTGAGCAAACACAGGCCCCAGCGGATCGCGTACCGATACAGTGTGCTGAGCAGTTTGATTTCGCGGTTGGCGGCGACTTTCTTGTCGCGCTGGTCGAGATACTTCTGAATATGGGGCGGCGTGATTGCGTCGAGGGTTAGCTCCCCGAACACCCTGTCCAGCCGATCGAGTTGGAACTTGCGATCTTTTTGCGTTTTGTCGGCCTTACCTGGCAAAATATCCTGTCGATAACGCTGAATCAGGCCGCTGACCGTACCATCGTCGGTCGACTTACCCTCAAGATCAGCATACTTATAGAGCGCGGCCTGGTAATCGTCGGACAGGCGAATCCATTTCTGTTTGCCGTCGATTCGGATTACATGGTAGTAAACCCGATATCGTTTGAACATGCGAGGTGGTAGGTTTTTACCCATTGATCCGATCGAACTTCGGCTCCAGCCGTTTCTTCACAGGGCCGTCAAGCATAACTCTTTCTACTTCGGCCTGTAAAACCTTCGGTCTTCCCGTGGACGAGCGAACAAAGCGAATACCGTTGTCCATTAACCATTGAATTTGCTTATCCTTATGCTTGGCGTCGGTCAGATCTTCGATTTCGTCGCGTGTCAGGAACATGGTTAGTTTGTGGTGTTGGTCCCGTTCTCGCACAACCTGTCTATCAGCGATACCTTCCGGTTACAATCGACAATCCCGAAAAGTTGCGACCGATTGAAAGTGCCCGCGATGGCTACTTTAACTTGATTCATCGCACCGAAAGACAAGAGAAGTCGCTTAGAAAACTGCGTAGATGCTCTGTGCGCTCCATACCCAGGTAGCGCGGCGCATCCCGGAAGCGGATCAGTCTCGGTGTGATACGGCTGTGTTGTTTCATCAAGGCTTGTATTGCGTCGAGTGTTTACCGGTGGTTGATCATAGCGTCTGTGTGCTCCGGAAATGAGCTCGAAAACTCACCCTGGGTGTGCTGTTTTCGAACTCATTTCGCGAGCAGACCGATGGCAAACTGCGGTTTTCACAAACCAGCATAGGAGAACACAAGCAATGCAAGATTCAGTCAATGCAAACGTGGCAACCTTGGAGAACCAACTGACGGAACGCTTCGGCCTGCTGATGTCGCAAACGCAACTGGCCGAGTTGCTCGGACGCTCGACCGGCGGCTTGCGTTACAGCCTCAGTTACCCGAGCGACCCGAGTACGCGCGCCCTCAAGGCCTGCGGGTGCAAGATCGGCCGAGGCACAGATGGTGATCGACGAATGGGCCGGCTGCATGGCGGTTGAGTTGATCGACACATCGCCACTCGGTTATCTGCAAGCCATGGTCAGGCGATATCAAGACGGTACCTTCAGGCTGGTCTTGGCAGAGAATGTAGCTGACCTACGAGCAAAACCACCCGACGACGAGAATAGCATTGTCGAGATTGAGATTTGTGAGGCCGATTGTGAAGAAGACTGACGCATTCTGTACGCGCCGAAGGTTGCCAGATACTGACCCATGCAACCGGTGCATCGGCTAAAGCCGCGATCCATCTTCGACATCGGGCAGTAATCTTTAACGCCGCCCAACTTCAATATCGGGCAGTTTCGGTAGAGCTGTTCTTTCACACAGGCATCCGCCTGTTATTTAACGCGAACCACATATGGCGACGGTCTTTGGTCACTTATATGTCGAGCTCATTTTCCAAACCCGCAGGCCTGTCCTGCATTTTCTCAAAGGAGGTGTAAACACACTCAAATAACCGCCCGTACGGGCATGTTGGATTGCGCTGGATTAACCCCGTACCGGGAACATCTGCGTTGCCTCGAACCAGGCATTGTCAGGTTTTAAGGGGGTTGTGCCCCATGACCGTATCGCGTAAGCGAATCCGTCAGCTCAGGCTGCCGGATAGGTCAGAAACACTAACCTGAAAGGAAAGTACACGATGAGAGACCTGAACTACCAACTGAAACTAATTTGCCGGCACTGTCGGGAGGGTAGCCACGCCACCCAGGCCAAGCGCGAGCGGATGCTGACCCTGATCGCCAACCAGCTGCACGGGTTGGGCTATCGGGGGATGAACGCAAAATCGCTGAAGCCAAAACACATCGAGGCACTGCTCGGGGACTGGCGCGAGCAGGAATTCACGTCGAAAGCGGCTCCAAATTAAGCTCGATACCGTTTGCACCACTAACCAATACAACCAGGGGCAATTGTAAATAGGCGTTAATTCTTCCTATACTCAGAATCTTTTTGACGAGCAATATGCCGAGCGCGCGGAGTATGCCTTTGGGGATTATCGTTATTTCGTCGGCGCTCCACGTACCTTATTCATCAAATTGCGCCGCGTGGTGAAAGGGGCGAA
>CAWCBX010000026.1:0-13723 GCA_963793595.1 uncultured Gammaproteobacteria bacterium
ATCGATCGGCTGCACAGGGTTTTGGCGGCAGGCGCTGAATGCGCTGCGCGTGGGGAGGCTCGGCGGCTTGATTCCAGGAAAAATGTCGCTAGAATATCCGGCCTTCGAATCGGGCCAGGGGTGCTTTAGCCGGCTCGACAAGGATGCTGATGCGAGTGGTTCAGAAGCCACGGGCGCTAGGCCTGGTGAAAACCGGGTCGCATGAACGGGATTTATGAAGTGGGTACCGAGTTGGCAATCGAGATGCTCGGAGAGTTATGTAAAGCCGTGGTGATCGAGGCATCTTCCTGCGATCCCCAGAACGAAAAGTTGCGAGCGTAATGAAAATACTGGTATGTGTAAAACGCGTGCTCGACCCTCAGGTCAAGGCACGCGTCAAAGCGGATGAATCGGGTGTCGATCTGGCGAACGCCAAGATGACGATGAACCCTTTTTGTGAAAATGCTCTCGAAGAGGCGCTGCGTCTGCGCGAAGCGGGAATCGCCGAAGAAATTATTGTTGCTTCAGTCGGCGGCGGTAAAACCGAGGAAACCCTGCGTCACGGTCTCGCCATGGGCGCCGATCGCGCGATCCAGGTCGTAACCGAGGAAGCGCTGGAGCCGCTCGCCATTGCCAAGGTGCTGAAGCAGGTCGCCGAGCAGGAAGGCGTCGGCCTTGTGCTCGCCGGCAAGCAGGCCATCGACGACGACTCCAACCAGACCGCACAAATGCTGTCGGCGCTACTGGGCTGGTCGCAGGCGACCTATTGCTCGGAAATCAAGATCGAAGGTGATATGGCGACCGTAACCCGTGAGGTGGACGCCGGTCTCGAGACTATCCAGGTGAAGATGCCGGCTGTCATGAGTGCCGACCTGCGCCTCAACGAGCCGCGTTACGTCAAGCTGCCCGATGTGATGAAAGCCAAGCGTAAGCCAATGGATAAAATCGAACTCGATAGCCTGGGTCTCGATACCGCGAATCGCCTGACGACCCTGAAAGTCGAAGAACCGGAAGGCCGCGCCGCCGGCGTGATTGTAAACAGCGTCAGTGAGTTAGTCGAAAAACTACGCAACGAAGCGAAGGTGATTTAGTCATGGCAAATCTTGTAATCGTCGAACACGACAATAACGAAGTCGCCGCGGCGACACTGCATGCAGTGACTGCAGCGCAACAGATCGGTGGTGACATCGACCTGCTGGTCGCAGGCGAAAACTGTGGCTCGGTCGCCGAAGCAGCCGCCAAAATTGCTGGCGTCAGTTCTGTAAAAGTAGCCGATGATGCGAAGTTCGGGCATCACCTCGCGGAAAACCTGGCGACCCTGATCGTCGAAGTTGCCCCGGGTTACAGTCATGTGCTGGCCTCGGCCACGACGTTCGGCAAGAACGTCATGCCGCATGCCGCGGCGCTGCTCGACAAGGCGCAGATTTCCGAGATCGTCGAAGTTAAATCGCCCGACACCTTCGTGCGCCCGATCTACGCGGGTAACGCGCTGGCCACGGTGCAGTCGTCGGACGAGATCAAGATGATCACCGTGCGCACCATCAAGTTCGAAGCAGCGGCCGCCGAAGGCGGTTCTGCGAGTGTCGAAGCGATCAGCGGCGGCGCCGATGCCGGCCTGTCGAGCTGGGTGTCGCAGGCGGTTTCCAACAACGACCAGGTCGATCTGACTTCGGCCAAGATCGTCGTCTCAGGTGGCCGCGGCATGCAGTCCGGCGACAATTTCAGCATGTTACATTCGGTTGCCGACAAGCTCGGCGCGGCCGTCGGTGCATCGCGTGCCGCGGTCGATTCCGGTTTTGTACCGAACGAGTTCCAGGTTGGCCAGACCGGTAAGGTCATCGCGCCGGATCTGTACATCGCGGTCGGTATTTCCGGTGCGATCCAGCACCTCGCCGGGATGAAGGAAAGCAAGGTTATCGTAGCCATCAACAACGATAGTGAAGCGCCGATTTTCCAGGTTGCGGATTATGGGCTCGTAGCCGATCTTTTCGAAGCCGTGCCCGAGCTAGACGCTGCGCTTTAATTCATGTTGCAGTCATTCCCGCGCAAGTGGGAATCTTGCAGTAGTAACGCAAAAACCGCCGCAATCAACCCGGCGGTTTTTTTATTTCATCCCCGGGAATTTTTTGTAAAGCAAATGTTTCCACGAAAGTAACGCGGTGGACTCCCCATCTAATCGGCAGCAACTGACCCCAGGAAGGCACTCAGATATAAATTTCCGGTTTAAATTTGGTAAATTGTTATATGGATACAGGGCTTTTATAAATCCTATTCTTTTTAAAATACACTTGTTGACTTCAGGGCTTTTGCATCATACTGCCGGTTGATATTCCCCAGCCACTCGGAGACCACATAATGGTCAGTAAAGCTAAAAAATCAAAATCCGGCTCGTCGAGCTTCAATAAAGTGAAAAGCAGTGTCAGCTCTACCGCGGCAACGATAACCGATGAGATCGACAAAGCGAGAGAAGTTGTTCTGCGGGAAATGCAGGAGAGCTTTCGATGTTGTGTCCCAAAGGGCTAAAGCCGCAAGTAAAAAAGCGGCGAAAGCGACAAGCAGTGCTACAAAAGAAATCACGGAAACTGCCTCCGACGCCAGCGAATCGATAATGGAATCGATCGCCGAAACGCATTTAGCCGAGACCTTTCATAAACTGATAGGTGAGGTGGAAGATACTGCAGAAGAGATGATGCAGGGTATTACCGCCAGATTTAATCAACTGCAGGAATTCGCAATGAAAATATCAACTCCAGGCACGTCAGCAACTAAAAAGAAATCAGGCACCAAGAAAAAAGCGCTCGCGAAGAAAAAAACGGCAGTAAAGAAGAAGGTTGCAGTAAAAAAGAAGACGGCAGTTAAAAAGAAAGCGCCGGCTGAAAAAGAAAGTCGCAGTGAAAAAGAAGGCTGCGGTGAAAAAGAAAGTCGCAGTGAAAAAGAAGGCTCGCGGTGAAAAAGAAGGCGGCAGTGAAAAAGAAGGTTGCGGCTGAAAAAGAAAGTCGCAGTGAAAAAGAAGGCTGCGGCGAAAAAGAAAGTCGCAGTGAAAAAGAAAGTCGCGGCGAAAAAGAAGGCGCAGTGAAAAAGAAGGCTCCGGCGAAAAAGAAAGTCGCAGTGAAAAAGAAGGCCCCGGCTAAAAAGAAAGTCGTAGTGAAAAAGAAGGCCCCGGCAAAAAAGACTAAAAGAGCGGTACTTCTAAAAAAGTGGCGACCAGGAAGAAATAGCCCTTCCGCAAGGGTATTACGAATGATGTAAAGGGGACGGTATCCTTTAAGCGGCTATATAAAATCCTTGACTGAGTGTCGGAGCCTGGCCGAAGGTTATATCCTGACTCGACTAATTTGGACCTGCTATTAATAAACCAGACGCTCAAACTCGAGGAGTCAGCGGCGATAAGCGATCAAGGGGAGTCACTCAGATGTTAAATTTCGGATACTGGTTATTGCCCTAAGTAGTAACTCATATTTAGGGGAATCATGGTTATGAGAATGATTTTCTTTTAATCGACACCGGCCCTGTTAATTTTTATCGGGTTAAATCGGTGACGAGTTCTCTTGCGATAACTAGTGATAGTATCCCGAAATTCGAATCATAAACCCCCGGCTTGTCTTGGTAATAAAAGCCTAAAATTTGTAATTCTCAGGGATTACAACTATTCCATTTTGGGAGACCGTAAATCGCTCACTATCCCTGACTGGATCGTAACCAATCACTTCCCCATCCGGGATGGCGACATGTTTGTCTACGATGCAATTATTAAGCCTGGCTTTTTTACCAATCTTGACATTGCTGAATATGACCGAATTCGCTACCAGGGCCCGGTCATCAATGAATATGTTTTGAAACAAAATCGAATGATCGACATTACCGCCAGAAATGACCGTACCACCCGCAAGCATTGAGTTGATAAAAACGCCTTCAGTACCTGAATTTCCGGGAACCGCACGCGCTGGGGGCGTCTGTGACTGGTAAGATCGGATCGGCCAATCGCCTTGATATAAATCCATCGGCGGTACCGGTTTTAACAGATCCATATTAGCCTGGTAGAAGGAATCTATGGTGCCGACGTCACGCCAGTAGTTATCCTGTGATACACGACCTTCCACCTCGCCAAAATGGTGGGCGCATACTTGGTGGCTGTGTATCAAACCAGGCAATATATCCTTGCCAAAATCATGGCTGGATTTTTCGTCCTGGCTGTCTTTAGCGAGAATATCGATCAAAAGTTTCGTCGAAAAAATATATATCCCCATGGATGCGAGCGCATATTTCGGATCATCTCCACAGGGTTCGACTATTTCCGGCTTTTCGTCGAAACTGGTGATCATTCGATTTTTATCAGTGGTCAAAATACCAAACTGGCTGGCCTCTTCCACAGGAATCTTCATGCAGGCGACGGTTGCGTCAGCTTTTAGGGTTTGATGGGTACTAAGCATGGCTGCATAGTCCATGCGATAAATATGGTCACCGGACAGTATGATGGTCCATTCAGCATTGCTACGTTTTATCAGGTATTCATTCTGATGTATGGCATCGGCTGTACCCTGATACCATTTATCACCATTACGCATTTGCGCGGGAACAGGGGTTACGTATTCCCCCAGCTCGGGATTGAAAACCGACCAGCCGTCACGAAGGTGTTTATGTAGCGAGTGAGATTTATACCGGGTAAGAACAAGCATTCGACGTAGACCCGAATGCAGACAGTTGCTGAGGGTAAAATCAATAATTCTATATTTCCCGCCGAAGGGAACCGAGGGCTTGGCACGATACTGGGTAAGCGGTTGTAGTCGACCGCCGGCACCGCCCGCCAGGATGCTCAATTCAGGTGTCGTTATCTTCCCGCATCAACAAAATTTTCCCCTTCCAGTGGGGTTCTTCATCTGCGCTTTCAGGTAAGCGAATCACTGCGCGTTGCTCAATACTGCCAGGTGACCCCATCAACGTTTCAAGAGGTGTGTCGTATTCCTGTAGTGCGAATGGTAATCGCAGAAGCAGAATTTGCCGCTGCGCTTGCAGCGTAACATTACCGACCCAGAGTGGATCTTCCTGAGGATCCAGCACAATGCCACTATGCCAGAGACGCAGAACGAGCTGTTTACTACTATCGATTGTCGACCCCCATTGCTCCTGGCTCTTCTCTTGCGGGTTGAGCATAATCAATGCTTCGTGCCTGCCGTCATGCACCTGCGGTAACACGGGAAGTTCATCTATTGCGGGAGCCGGAAGCAGCCAACGCAAGGCGGTGGTGATGTTCAATGGGACCGGATCTTTCCAGCCCCGGGCGAGGAGATGTTCCCGCAGGGAAGCTAACGAACCGCTCCATTGCAGGTTTAGGGGCTGCTCGTATTCGCCTTCGAGGTCCTGGCGATAAACCGGCAGTCTTGCCCAGCCCTCCTGCCACCACATTGTTGAATCCATATGCTGGAATGACAGACGAGGCGCATAACGCAGCAAGTCCTCCGAGTATCGATCGGATATATGCCACCCACCTGCAAGCACCAGTGCAATCAATGCCACGCCCGGCAGGCTTTTCGGCAGAGAGATATGCGGTGAATGACGATAATAGGCGATTCCTAGCAAGGATACCCAGATAAGCCCGAGACTAAGCCCTCCGAGCACGTCTGACAGCCAGTGCGCGCCCAGATACAACCGCGACATGGCGATAACACTGATCAGCAGCGCGGCCATAGCGTATGCTACCCAACGGCGTGAGCGCGATAACTGGTGAGCGATGAGCACTGCCAGGAATCCGTATGCCACAGTGCTCATGACAGCGTGGCCGCTGGGGAAGGCATAGGTGGATAATCCATCGTAGATATTTGGGAGGGGCCGGGGTCGTTGCAACACCAGCTTGAAGGTGGTGGCTGCGAGTTGGCCAAAAACGATTGCTGCTGTCCAGTACCCCGCGACACGCCACTTGCGCAACCATAAGAGCCACGCCAACACCGTAACAGAGACCAGCGCGATAACGATCCCATCGCCCAGTTCTGTCACAAATACCATAATCCGGTCACCCCACGGGGTGCGTAAATTCTGCACTAATTGATAAAGTCCCAGGTCCACGCGCACGAGCGGATCACCGGTAACAACATCCTCCAGCACTCCCAGGAAAAACCAGGTGGCAGCAATCAGCAAGGCTGCCAATGCCAGCAACGTTTTAAATTCCGGCTGCAAAGGATCCAGCAAACCCCCGATCAATCTATTCAGTTGCGGATGACGACCACCCCAATCCAGCAGCGATTGGGCCATTAGCCCTGCACGTGGCGACAACGCAATGAATAATCTGTGGATGGACCACAATATGAGCCAGGTTAGCGCGCCGATTAGCACCAGCAACACGACCAGTCGCAACGCAACCTCACTTGCCAGGGTCAGTGAAGCGCCGAAGGCCATGCCAGGCAAAAGGTATCCCGGCGCCCAGACGAGAGCAGACAGAATGTTTGCTATATAAAATGCCCTGGGCTGCATGCCGAGCATGCCGGCCACGACCGGAATAAACGGGCGTACAGGTCCAACAAAGCGACCGAAAAGAATACTTTTTCCACCGTGGCGATAAAAGTATATCTCGCCCAGGTTCAGCCATTGCGGATGGTCGCGGAAGGGCCAAAAAGTACGCAATCGATCGCGATAATGATGCCCGAGCCAAAAACTTAACCCGTCACCGACGATAGCCCCCGCGATAGCAGCGAATAGAACTGGCCAGAATCCGACGATGCCCATACCGATTAACGCACCGATAGAGATCATCAGGACAGCCCCGGGTACCAATAGACCAACCGCCGCAAGTGATTCGGTTAATGCGATAAAAAACACAGCCAGATAGGACAAGTGGGGATGTTGCGCTATCCAGTCTAATAAGGCATTAATATCGATCGATCTCCCTCCATACTATCCAGGTTACGAAGGCGCCAGTACCAGGGCCAACCGTAACGTCATTAGTATCTTAAACCGGTCAATATAGGTATACGACTGTAAATTGAGGTGGAAGTTAACTTTCTGGTTCCGAATTACTGATCAAAAAATCGGTTAATGTAGATTTGAGTACATCTGTTTTCTGTAGATAGCAGTGACCGCCGTCAGCGTAAGCCGCACTAACTAATCCGGGTGTCTACTTTCAGGTTTTTTTGCGCTTGTAGCCGGGATTGGAGACAATGCCGTGCATCCGTCCGGGCCGACGATCTTCTTGCAAAGCGAAAATGCGATCGCCACCGCCTCTAATCTACTAATAAATGGCTGAATGGCTTGAACTGGTTCCATCGCCTGCCCGATAACCTGAAAGGTATCGCATATCTGATGCTGGCCTCTTTGGTGTTTTCACTGATGGCCCTGCTGATCAAACTGCTGGGACAAAGCCTGCACATCACACAGATATTGTTGGTGCGTCAAATCGGTATGACCGCCATGGTGTCGCCGGCGATACTGCGGAATTTCCCCGGCTCGCTGCGCAGCGAGCGTCCCGGATTGCAGTTGCTCCGGGTGCTTTTCGCACTGGTGGCGATGCTCTGCGGATTTACCGCGATCATTCATATGCCATTGGCGGATGCCACCGCGATCTTCTTCGCCAAGAGCTTTTTCGTCACCATATTCGCGGTGTTTTTTCTCGCTGAAACCGTCGGCGTTTATCGCTGGGGCGCAGTGTTGGTCGGCTTCGTTGGCGTGTTGATCATGCTGCAACCCGGCACCGACAATTTTTCTATTTACGGCCTTGCATCGCTGACGGGTGCGGCGGGCGCCGCCGGGGTCATGATATTGCTGCGCCTGTTGTCGCGGATCGACAGCGCCAATACGATTATGTCCTACGGGGCGCTGGGTGTCGGCCTGGTCATGACAATACCGGGGATATACTTCTGGCAGGAGCCGACTGTGTCGGAATGGGGCTTGCTGGTCGCGGTAGCGGTGGTTTCCTACTTTGCACAGAAGTGCAATATCTTCGCCTATAAGCACGGTGAAGCGTCGTTACTGGCATCGCTCGACTATGTGCGCCTGTTGTGGGCCACGCTATTCGGTTACCTGGTATTCAATCAGTTTCCCGGCGGGTCGACCTGGTTCGGTGCGGCCATCGTCGTCGCTGCGGCGATCTTCATGATTTATCGCGAGACGCGGCGCAAACGTGATTGGACTGTTGCTGCGTTCAGGCGTGACGGGGAAAGTTAACTGCCGTCGTTGCTATGGATGCATTATTTTTAACTCCCTCGTGCCCAGTTTTTGTCGGCCAAAAAAAGGCCGGGTCGCCCCGGCCTTTCAAGCTAATAGTGAATCCAGGTTGGCTCAGGCGAACCACCACCGTTCGGCGTTCTTCATGCCGTCCAGTTCCCAGGCGTTCCCGATCTGCTCGGGAAGGCCGAGTTTGTCGTTCACCGCCATCACGTCACTGAGAAACAGCGGTAATATCACGCCCCCATCGTTGTGCACGATTTGCTGCATTTCGACATAAATTGCGCGCCGTTTCTCCGTATTCAGTTCGGCACGGCCCTGGAGGAGCAATTTGTTGAACTTCTCGTTTTTCCAGTAAGTGTCGTTCCATTTGGCATCGGCGGCGTAAACCTGGGAAAACATCCAGTTTTCCGTGGGCCGGCCGCTCCAGTAGCAGGCGGACCAGGGCTTTTTCAACCACACGTCGGACCAGTAGCCGTCATTCGGCTCGCGTTTAATGTCGATATTGATCCCGGCGGGCTTGGCTGATTCGCGCATCAGTGCTCCTGCGTCCACCGCGCCGGCGAAGGCCGTATCCGCGGCATGGAATTGCACCGACAGGTTCTCCATTTTGGCCTGCTTCAGGTGCCACTTCGCCTTGTCGGGATCGTATTCCCGTTGCGGCAACTCGTCCTCAGTTGCGCGATACACGTTGGCCGGGCCGATTGGATTGTCGTTGCCGAGTTCGCCGTAGCCAAATGCGATCTTGTCCAGCCACTCCTGGCGCTGGATGATCAACTTGAGCGCCATGCGTACGTGATTATTGTCATAGGGCGCCAAATCCGTGCGCATCGGCAGCGTGATCTGCTTGTTACCCGTGGTGGCGATAACCTTCACGCCCGGCAGCTTGGCAAACCGGCTGGCAGTTTTTAAATCCACTTTCTGGATGCAATCCACCACGTCCGTTCGCAGGGCAGTGGTGCGCGCACCCGGGTCTTCGAGTTCCAGCGACTCGATTTCATCAAAATGCGCTTTGCCTTCTTTCCAGTAGTTGGGATTGCGCTTGGTAAGGGTGCGAATACCGGGCTCGTGATCCACCAGGGAATAACCGCCCGTACCGATCCCGGATTGCCAGTCGATGCTGCCGTCCCCGTTGGAGGGGCAGATCAGGATGTGATAGTCACTGAGGATGAACGGAAAGTCGGCATCGCCGCCTTTGAGGTTTACCACCACCGTGTTCTTCCCGTCCGCCTTGACATTGTCGACGCCGGTGAGGATGCCTGCCGCGCCCGATGTCGAGCTTTCGCCGAGGTGATGCTGCAGCGAATCGACCACGTCCTGCGAACCCATGGTTTTGCCATTGTGGAATTCCACGCCCTGGCGAATTTTGAAAACCCACCGGGTGGCATCGGCGTTAGCTTCCCAGCTCTCGGCCAGTTCTCCCACCAGTTCGCCGCTGGCCGAGACTTCGGTCAGGTTGTTGCGCAACTGGCCGAACTGCAGGTTGATCATATAGGAGTCCAGGATCTGGCCCGGGTCCAGCACGTCGCTGGTCGCGCCACCGGTCAGCCCCTGCCTGAGCCTGCCGCCTCGCTTCGGTGCGGCCAGGGCCGCTTCGCTGTAAAGGACGGGTGCCATCGCTCCCACGCCCAGGGCCATCGCCGCGGATAGAAATTTGCGGCGGCTCAAGCCGTTTTCGGTAACCAGTCGTTGCAGAAATTTGATGTCGTCGTCTTTATTCATGTGCTCCTCCGGTATGGATCTGTTCTTATCGTGATACTGGCCGTCAATGCCAATATGGTTCGCTTTGTCCGGCGATTATAACCCCGAATACATTACGAATAGAAAGGATATATCACTCGATACCGCCGAGATTGCACAAGGGAAACAGGGGAATCAGGATCAAAAAAAGGGACGAGGGGATGTAATTCAACATCTGGATATCATGGCGTTCTTCGAGGGTGCGGGTCGCCCCATATAAAGACCGCCTGACCTTTATGAGGGCACAGATCGTGTTCTGGTTGCTGGCCGCTATCGACGGCCATGCGAAGAATTTCTCGATCTTTCTGACGCCCGGGGGATTCCGGCTAACACCACTCTTCGATGTGATGTCCGCTGCGCCGTACCCCCAATTCCCGCCGCAAAAAATCAAGCTGGCGATGGCGATTGGAGACAAGAAATACTATCGTCTCAGGCAGATTCAGATCAGGCACTTTTACCAGACCGGAAAAAAAGCCGGCCTGCGGGAAGCGGATATGGATGGGCTTCTCACTGGCCTGACGTCACGGGTCGAAGAGGCAATCGCACAAGTGTCTGAACTGGCCAGTGTTAGCGGTATGCCAGAATCGACATTCACGCCCATTCTGGATGGGGTACTGTCAACTTAAATGCCAATCGGTCAAACTGATGGCATGAATTATAGAAATCAACTTTACCACGGATATCGTTTTCCTCCTGAAATCATCAGCCATGCAGTCTGGTTGTATCACAGATTTTGTCTTAGCTTTCGCGATGTTGAGGATTTTCTGGCGGAGCGTGGGATTGTTGTTTCCTACGAAACTATTCGGAGCTGGTGTAACACTACGGCCCAGCGTACGCTCGAACGATCAAGAAACGTCGGGGCTCACTTGGCGACACATGGTATATGGATGAAGTTTACATTGTGACGATTCGAGGCGAACGGCGATATCTGTGGCGCGTCCTAGACCAGGAAAGCTTGCCTTATGAGCGGGGCCCAGCCCATGAGCGGGGCCCAGCCCATGAGCGGGGCCCAGCCCATGAGCGGGGCCCAGCCCATGAGCGAAGCGAATGCTTTGGCTGAAGCGAATGCTTTGGCTGAAGCGAGTGCTCAGCGTGGCCCACGAAGTGCTTTGGCCATTGGGTACGGGGATGTTCTCGATATCCTGGTGCAAAAACACAAGAACAAACAAGCAGCGTCGCGGTTTTTCAAGAAACTGACGAAAGGTCAAGGTCGATCTGCACGGTTAATCGTAACGGACAAATTGCCAGGCTATGCTGCGGCGAGAAAAACCGTTATGCCTACGTCAATGCATTGTGATGATCGCTATGCGAACAATCGTGCCGAAGTATCGCACGAACACACGCGAGCACAGGAACGACAGATGCGGCGATTTAAATCACCGGGGCAGGCACAGGGATTTTTGGCTGTTCACAGTCAGGTTCACAATCTCTTTAGCGTCGGTCGGCATCTCCTTGGGGCTGCCAACTATCGGTTGCTGAGAAATCGATCATTTCAAATATGGCAGCAGGTGACGTGCGCCTGTTGAACAAGAATGTACCTGGGAGCAGCCCCCTTTTTTCCATCGTTGATCAACTTGACAGAACCTTTCCGGGGACAGTTTACTTATATTGCAGTGCGGAATAAGTAAACTGTCCCCGGAATTCGCTCCCCGGAATTCGCTGTCCCCGGAATTCGCAACACCGCTTCGAAAATGAACACTGACAACGAGATCGGGAAATCTGCAATTAAAATGCTCGGGGAACTGCCCTGACTTCATTGTGCAGCCCTTGCCTCGTTGGTTTTATTTCTTCGCGCGGACATGGGACATTCAGTTCGCCCCTCGACAATTCCAGGAGAAAACAGGCCTCAGGAGCCGGATGTATCGATCGGGCGTTGTTCCTCAATCCATGAGGTGATGCCGTCCTGAACATTCAGGATATTCCTGTATCCTCCCCGGGTTACCAGCCAATTCGACAAGGTCGCGGTACGATTGCCGGTGCGACATATCAGCGCAAATTCTTCATCTGGCTGGACAGTTTTTTCCAGCATCTCCATAAAGGATTTCAGAAACCGGCCTTCACTGTCGAAGGCAGTTGACTTGATGCTGCCATCGACAACACCGGTTTGCTGCCATTCTTCGGGACGACGGATATCGATCAGTTTGATGCCGCTTTCAAGCCTGGTCGCCAGTTGTGAATTACTGATGCTGACAAACGGTGGCGGCGTTAGCGCGACCAGTTCGACATCGAATATCAGGGTAGCGTTCGGTGGAATAACGCCACCAGCACCCTTCTGGCCATAGGCCAGCGCCGCAGGAATCTTCAATTTCCGTTTGCCACCCGGCTTCATACCCTGGATCCCGATATCCCAACCCGGAATCACCTGACCCGTACCCAGGGTAAAGCGAAACGGCTCACCGCGCTCTACACTGGAATCAAATACCGTCCCGTCCTCGAGTTTTCCGGTGTAGTGAACATCGACAACCGAGAATGGCAGGGCATCGATGCCCTTGCCGATCTGAATCTCGTCTATGCCTACATCCGCTGCAGGCCCGTGTGATGCGTAACCTGTCGGCGTAATCAGGATCAGACAGAAGCAAAGAAAATAACTGCCAGCATTAAAACGCATAAAGAACTCCAGGGTTGTGCAATCGAATCAGTTTGAATGGTCAGGTTTACCGATACTATAGCGCCGGTATGTTAAGTCGTTGTAGTAATTTCGTCTGCCTGGTTCGGGGATTGATTAAAAGGGGACGAATCTATTTTGAATCCTGGAAAATAGATCCGTCCCAAATGCCACTTACTTAAGCCCAAAAAGCTGTCATTGCGATACCCAAAGGGCATAAAGGAGCGCCAGCGACGCGGCAATCTCCAAAATGCTTGATCCTAAGCCAAAAGATTGCTTCGCTGCGCTCTCGTGCCCTTTGGGTATTTAGGCCCTCGGGTCCGCAATGACGTCGGTTTTGGGCTTAAGTAAGTGCCATTTCGCGCCGAGCAAAGCTCGTCGCATCTTGCGGGGTGAAAGTCCCCGTCGGGTAAGGGTTAGCCACCCACCCGTATCGAGTCTTGCGTGCGTGGCGGAGCCAGAGGAACGGTGAACAAAGCGGGCGAAGCGTAGACAGAGAATCCTGTAGGCCGCAGGGGTGGTCGCGCACCCTGAAGTGCTGGTACAGCTTCGAGATTTACTTTTTGCGGACGCCGAGGGTTTAATGGCCCACCGAAGGCAACACAGAAGCACCCGGATTGGCGAGGGTGTGGAGGTCCGCCGGAGTCGACAGGCCGTGGCATGCAGGAAGAGATGAGACGTAGAACTCGGGAAGCCCCGACTGGCTCCCAACAGGAGGAAGCATGAACGTAAGACAGACTGATATTGAGGCACGCAAGGGGAAACCCGGACACGGGGCTATGCAGCAGTCTACGCGTTTGATGTGGAAACCTGATACTGGGCAGGCAGGTCACTGCCGCATGCCACCGGGGTGTCTTATCAGGCATAGTACTCAGATCATGGGAAAGCCATGGACAAGGGGAAGGACCTGACGGAAGTACGCAGCCCGCAAAGGCAACTCGCACCGGACAAAGTCGGACTGGAGCAAAGCGAGCCAACCTTCCTGCGGGGAATAGCCAACAAGGCAAGGAGTAAGCAGCAACACCGTTTTCGAGACCTTTATCGATGTTTGAATGAGGAATTGATCTATCATGCTTGGCAATCTCTCAACAAGGGAGCAGCCAGTGGGGTAGATCGAGTTACCGCCGAGGCCTATGCGGAGGATCTGCAGGGCAACATTCAGCGACTGGTGAGGCGATTGAAAGCTAAGCGATACCGTACCAAGTTGGTACGGCGTGTCTACATCCCCAAGGAGAACGGAAAGCGACA
>CAWCBX010000027.1:0-19093 GCA_963793595.1 uncultured Gammaproteobacteria bacterium
GTCACCGCTTTCCATGATGCTGACCGCCTTTTCGCAGCCGACACGACAAGGTGTACATTGGCCGCAGGATTCGTGCGCAAAAACTTGATCGAGTTCAGTGCGGCCTGCTTGGCACTATCCTGATCCGACAACACGACCACCGCCGCGGAACCGATAAAACAGCCATATTCCTGCAGGGTATCGAAATCGAGCGGAATATCGCCCAGCGACGCCGGCAGAATACCGCCCGAGGCCCCCCCCGGGAAGTAACCATAGAACTGATGGCCATCGAGCATGCCGCCACAGTATTCATCGATCAGTTCCTTAATCGTAATACCGGCAGGCGCCAGATGGACTCCGGGATTGTTGACTCGCCCGGATACCGAAAAACTGCGCACTCCTTTGCGACCGTTTCGGCCCTGTGAATCAAACCATTCGGCTCCCTTTTCAATGACATCACGAATCCAGAACAGTGATTCACAGTTATGTTCAAGCGTAGGACGACCAAATAAA
The DNA here is from genome assembly GCA_963793595.1 of uncultured Gammaproteobacteria bacterium. GTDB lineage: Bacteria > Pseudomonadota > Gammaproteobacteria. The sequence continues at coordinate 493 of CAWCBX010000027.1, forward strand.
CCAACCTGCGCGACATAGGGCGGGCGCAGCCGTGGCATTCCCCGCTTACCTTCGATCGATTCGATCATCGCCGATTCTTCGCCACAGATATAGGCACCGGCGCCGCGACGTATTTCCATCTGCGGTAGATCGTATCCCGATTTGACTGACAAGATCCTCGACCGCAAGGCGCAGGTTTTCGATCACCGACGGATACTCATCACGCACGTAGATATAGCATGTTACAATCCCGATAACATTGGCCGCGATCAGCATGCCTTCGAGAAACCGATGCGGATCCTCAAGCATGTAAAAGCGATCCTTGAAGGTTCCGGGCTCGCCTTCGTCGATATTGATTGCGCACATGCGCGGCGCAGGCTGATCACGCAGAATGCTCCACTTGCGGCCTACCGGAAAACCGGCACCACCGAGACCGCGCAATTGCGTGCCTTCGAGCGTTTCGATAATGGCGTCGGCGCTAATGTCACCGGCCAGCAAACTATCGTAAAGCTGGTACCCACCGTCGCCCCGGTAGGCATCGAAATCGATACTGTCGGCAGGCATGGATTGCGTGGTGTTGCCGGCATCGACCGCGGCCTGGACCGGTTCCGGCGTGGCGTACGATCAATCGTGTTCTGCCCGACCACCGCGACCGGCGCCTTGTCACAGCGACCGACACAGGGCACGCGCTGTACGCGCACACCGTCGCCGAGCGACGCCTCCAGGGCGCGATCAAATCTTCACTACCTGCCATTTCACAACTGACTGAATCGCAGACGCGCACGGTCAATGCTGGCGGAGCGTTATCGCCTTCCCTGACGACATCAAAATGATGATAAAAGGATGCGACTTCGTAGACTTCGGTGGTAGCGAGGCGCATTTCATGAGCCAGCGCCACCAGGTGCGCGGCTGACAAATGGCCATAGTGGTCCTGAATCCTGTGCAGGTGCTCGATCAACAGGTCGCGTGCTCGCGATTCGTCACCGAGCAGGTTTTGCACTTCCAGCAGCGCATTGAGATCAACGACCCTGCCCTTGGTCTTGCCACGTCGGCGTTGCTTGCTATTGTCGACCGCATCGGGATTGAGTTCAGGCTGTGACATATTGGTTCTCATTATGGGTTCCAGACTAAGAAAACTCCCCGCCCTTGCGAGCGGGGGCAAAGTTTAACCCAGGGAGGAGCTAACAAAAATAGATGAATGCGCCATTACAAAACGTCAATGCGCCATCACGGTGATGATGTTGGTATTACTTAACAGGTGGCTGGTAACGCCACCAAACAGCCGCTGACGGGTGCGAGTATGACTGAATCCGCCGACAACCAGGAATTCGGCGCCGATTTCGGCACAGGTGTTTAACATCTTCTTGCCGACGTTGCTGCCCTTGCCACCGATCACGTGATAATCGGTTTTACAGCCATGGCGCTTGAGGTAATCGACTACCTCTTCGACTCCGGCTTCCCGTTTTTTCGACACCAGCACCGAGACTTTTTTCATTTGCGTCAACCATGGCAGCGTCATGCACACCGCCCGGCTCGCTTCGACGCTATCGTTCCAGCCGACTGCCGCGTGGTCAATGCGATGCGCTTTCCATTCGGGTGCGGGTGGCACAATCAATACGGGTCGCCCCGAGTGCAACATCAACGATTCATGCAGTTCACCGACCCCTTGACCGCCGATGCGATGGATGGTTGGGCGCGACATCGCGATCACATCGACCAGGCGCGATTCCCGGTCAAGTACGGCCTCGGGATCACCTTCGAGAATGTGCAGTGAGGCAGTCACCCCGGCTGAGCTGGACGGCTTACGCGTAATCTTGACGCCGCCCTGTTTACAGAAGGCATTGAACTGTCCACGCACCTGAGCGACGACTTCGTCGACGGCCCTGCTGCTCATCCTGGCGAATTCCTCGCGGTAGGAAGCCGGCAAACCACCCATCATGAAAGGTTCGCTGGTGTGCTCGCGCACATGAACAACCTTGATATGTGAATCGAACCGGTTGGCAATTACCAGCGCGGTATCCAGCACGTCCGCGCTGCGTTCGGTGCCGTCTAAAGGTACCAGGATAATCTTGATCATCGCTTCAACCTCGCGTTTAGAATAGACCCTGGATCAGGCCATCGTCATCGATATGAATCTTGTCTGCAGCTGGAACCCGGGGCAAGCCCGGCATGGTCATGATTTCACCACAGACAAATACCAGGAAACCGGCTCCCGCCGACAGGCGCACTTCCCGAATCGGTACCACGTGCCCACTAGGCGCGCCCTTCAGGTTGGGATCGGTAGAAAAACTGTACTGGGTCTTGGCGACACAGATCGGCAGGTTACCAAAACCCGCTTCCTGGAATTTATCGATCTGATCGCGCACTTTTTTGTCGGCAATAATATCTTCGGCACCATAAATCCGCGTCGCAATAGTGCGCATTTTTTCCCAGATGGGCATATCGCTATCGTATAGCGGGGCAAACTGACTCTTGCCATCGGCAATCATCGCCACCACGTGCTCCGCGAGATCCTCAGTTCCCGCGCCACCATCGGCCCAATGGGTGCAGTCGATCGCGGTGACGCCGAGTTCCGCAGCAGCTTCCCGCACCTTGCCAACCTCGGCATCGGTATCGGCACTGAATCGGTTGATGGCAACTACAACCGGGACACCGAAAGATTTGATATTACGAACATGTCGGGCCAGGTTGGTGCAACCGGCAGCAACCGCCTCAACGTTTTCATCTCCGAGATCCTCCCTGGCAACACCCCCATGCATTTTCAGAGCACGGATGGTGGCAACCAGCACCGTCGCATCGGGTTTCAGGCCCGCGCTGCGGCACTTGATATCAAAGAATTTCTCCGCACCGAGATCGGCACCGAAGCCGGCCTCGGTAACAACGTAATCAGCCAGTTTGAGCGCGGTTGTAGTCGCGATTACCGAGTTACAGCCGTGCGCAATATTGGCGAAGGGGCCACCATGGATAAATGCCGGGTTGTTTTCCAGTGTCTGTACCAGGTTGGGGGCGATCGCGTCCTTGAGCAGCACCGCCATCGCGCCGGGCGCATTCACTGCCTCGGCGGTGACCGGCTCGTGATCACGCGTATAGCCGATAATGATCTTGCTCAGGCGTTGCTGCAGATCCTCGAGGTTTCTTGAAAGACAGAAAATAGCCATAACCTCCGAAGCTACCGTAATGTCAAATCCGTCTTCACGCGGAAACCCGTTACCCGGGCCACCGAGTGAATTGGCGATACTGCGCAGCGCACGGTCGTTCATATCAACCACCCGGCGCCAGGCGATCCGGCGCGAATCAAGCCCGGCCGAATTCCCCCAGTAAATATGATTGTCGATCAACGCCGACAGCAGATTATGAGCTGCACCGATAGCATGGAAATCGCCGGTAAAATGCAAGTTGATGTCTTCCATCGGGATTACCTGTGCATAACCGCCACCCGCCGCGCCCCCTTTCATGCCGAAACAGGGGCCCAGGCTTGGTTCGCGCAGGCAAACGATCGATTTCTTGCCGATACGGCTCAGCCCATCGTGAAGACCGACCGAGGTCGTGGTCTTGCCTTCACCCGCCGGAGTCGGCGTGATCGCGGTTACCAGGATTAGCTTACCGTCGGGACGATCCTGCAGGGTCTCGATGTAGGCGGGATCGATCTTCGCCTTGGTCCTGCCGTAAGGCATCAGTGCTGCATCCGGAATTCCGATTTTTTGCGCAATCTCGCCAATCGGTTTTGCCGTCGCGGCGCGTGCTATTTCTATGTCACTCATTCGTGCTACTCCAGGCTGGCGTACCAGCCGATATATTTTATTTTAGCCCGTGCCATCGAGACTTAAGTCCCCAGCTTCGAACCCACTTCAAGACCTGCGGATGCGGCATATTCGATGGCCGACAACTTGCCGCCATCGGCGCGTACTTTCATCACGCGAATGGAGCCGTCTGCGGTTGCAATTTCGGCCCCGGCATCGTCGATCGAGATTACGCAGCCGGGCTCTCCGCTGTCAGCGGACTTGCGGCTATCGAAAAGCTTGATCTCGGCACCGTTGAACGTGGTCCAGGCACCGGGTTGAGGATTGGCGCCGCGAATCAGGTTGTAGACTTCGTCGCTGCTCTTGTGCCAGTCGATCTGGACATCCTCCTTGCGACACCAGCCTTCATAGCTGCCATCTTCCGGGTCCTGCACTTCGCGCGGCGCGTTACCGGCACGCACCAGCTCGATCGACTCGAGCATCGCTTCGACTCCGAGTGGAAACAGCTTGTCAAAATAAACCGAACCCAGCGTGTCATCGGGTCCAATCTCGACTTCTTTCTGCAACAGGATCGGTCCGGTATCGAGTCCGTTGTCAGGCCAGAAGATCGACAGCCCGGTCTTTTCCTTACCCATAATGATCGGCCAGTTGATCGAACTCGGCCCCTTGTGCCAGGGTAACAACGACGGGTGATACTGGATTGAGCCGTATTTGGGTACGTTCAACGCTTCTTCCGGCACAAACAATAAAACATAGGCCATCACACACAGGTCCGCATCGTGGCTACCCATCTGTTGCCAAACTTCCGGATTCTTATAGGACGCAGGCTGGTATACCGGCAATCCATGCTCCAAGGCATATTCCTTGATTGGATCCATCGGCCTGCCTTCCTTGTCGGGCGCACAGTATACCGCGACCACCTCATCGACCCCTTTGTCCAGAATGGCTTCCAGAACCGCTTGGCCATAGGCCTGCTGGCCATGAACGATTAATCTCATTTATCTCTCCAATTACTTCGAGCAGCATTCACCGCTCGAAAATGATTCGCTTAAACTGCGCCGGCTTCTCTCAAGGAAGCAATTTCCTCTGCGCTGTAACCGAGCACCTCGCTCAGGATCTCATCTGAGTGCTCTCCCAGTAGTGGCGATCGTTCTACCACGACGTCATTATCCGATAACTTGACAGGACAGCCGACACTTAGATATGGCCCACGCTCGGGATGGTCGACTTCGACTATCGTACCGGTTTCACGCAAAGATGGTTCTTCGGCAATCTCCTTCATCGACAGGATCGGCCCGACCGGAATATCGTGGGGATTGCAGATTTCCATGACTTCGTACTTGGTCTTGGTCATGGTCCATTCCTCGATTGCACCGAATATTTTGTTTAAATGCGGTAAGCGCAACGGTGGCGTAGCGAGTTCAGGATCGTCTTTCCATTCCGGCTTACCAATCACATCGCAAATTTTCTCCCATACTGCCGCCTGGGTGATGAAATAGGTATAGGCGTCAGGATCAGTCTCCCAGCCCTTGCATTTCAGGATTCGACCAGGCTGACCACCACCCGAATCGTTACCTGCACGAGGCGTGGCTTCACCGAATTCGATGCCCTCTCCATACTGCGAGTATTCCTCGAGCGGACCTGCTTTGAGGCGCTGCTGGTCACGCAATTTGACCCGGCACAGGTTCAATACACCGTCCTGCATCGGCGCCAGTACGCGCTGACCACGACCCGTTTTTTCACGGTGTAGTAACGCTGCGCAAATTCCAAATGCAAGGTGTAATCCAGTACCGGAATCACCGATCTGGGCACCGGTTACTAGTGGCGGACCATCACGAAAGCCCGTCGTAGATGCCGAACCACCTGCACACTGCGCAACGTTTTCGTAAACCTTGCAGTCCTCGTAAGGCCCGGGGCCGAACCCCTTTACCGAAGCCATGATCATGCGGGGATTCAGTTCCTGGATACGTTCCCAGCTAAAACCCATGCGATCTAACGCGCCAGGCGCAAAGTTTTCAACCAGTACATCGCAGGTCTTGACCAGTCGCTCCAGTACCTCTTTACCGCTTTCGGTCTTGGAATTAAGTGTCAATGAACGCTTGTTGTGATTGAGCATGGTGAAGTAAAGGCTGTCGGCGCCTTCGACATCAACCAGCTGCTTGCGCGTTGCATCGCCTACACCCGGGCGTTCCACCTTGATGACGTCAGCACCCATCCATGCCAGTAACTGCGTGCAAGTAGGGCCAGACTGGACATGGGTAAAATCCAGGATTTTTATATGGTCTAGAGCCTTAGACATTGTTTACCTCTGTTAAACCTTCAGGTTGCTTGGTTGTTTAATAAAATTACTTATACATGGTTTGCGCTTTGGTGCCTGGCGCATATTCGTTCGGATCGACCCAGACGTTCACCACTGCGCATTTACCGGTCTTCGCAATCGCTTCACGGGCGCGTTGCATCGCGGGTTGAATATCTTTGGCTTCATGCACTTCCTCACCATAACCGCCGATCATTTCACCGAACTTGGAAAACGGCACGTCGCCGAGCTTGTTGCCGATATCACCGCGGTCCTGCCCGTACTTGGCGAGCTGGCCGTAACGAATCTGGTTCATCGCCGAGTTGTTGCCGATCACGGCCAGGTAAGGCGCACCGAAACGCTGCGCTGTTTCCATGTCGAAAGAAGTCATGCCGAAGGCACCGTCACCGTAGAGACAAACGACCTCTTTATTCGGATGCGCGAGCTTGGCGGCCATCGAAAAGCCGGTACCGACACCGAGCGAACCGAGCGCACCCGGATCCATCCACTGGCCAGGATTACGCGGACGGACCGCCTGTGCAGAAATGGTGACAATGTCGCCGCCATCACCGATGTAAATGGTATCTTCGCCGAGGAATTCATTGATTTCATAGGCCAGACGATAAGGATGAATTGGATTCTGATCGGTGGTAAACATCGGCATCAGCTTTTCCAGCTTGGTGGCCTCGATGTCACGCAGTTCGGCCATCCACTGCTGGCGTTGCTGTCGCGCACCATCATCGATACGTCCCGATGCAGCTTGCTCCACCGCGGCCAGGATAGCGCCCGGGTCACCAGCGAGACCGAGGCTGATATCACGGTTTTTACCAACCGTGGCATAGCTCTGGTCGATCTGCACCAGGGTTGCTTCTTTCGAGATGCGCTTACCGTAGCCCATACGAAAGTCGAACGGAGTACCCACGATCAGGATCACATCGGCGTTCTTGAACGCATCGCTGCGGGTACGATCGAAGTGATGCGGATCGCCCTGCGGCAGCATGCCGCGGCTGGCGCCATTCATGTAGGCCGGAATATCCAGCGAACGCACAAAACTAATGGCCGCGTCCTGTCCCTGGGCCGCCCACACCTGCTGCCCGAGCAAGACTGCGGGGCGCTTCGCCTTGACCAGGATATCGGCCAGTTTTTCGATATCGGCGGGATCACCGATCGTTTTTGTCGAAGCACGATATGCGCCGGGCTCCGGTATTACCGCCGTCTCGATCGGGATTTCACGATCGAGGATATCTCTTGGAATTTCGAGGTAAGACGGGCCATAGGCACCGTTAAAACATTCACGTGCCGCCATCGACACCATGTCGGCAACGCGTTCAGTTGAAAAAACCCCGGAGGCGAACTTGGTTATCGGTGTCATCATGTCGACATGCGGCAGGTCTTGCAGCGAACCCATTTTATGCTGCGACAGTGAGCTTTGCCCGCCGATATGGAGGATCGGGCTTTCCGAGCGAAACGCGGTGGCGACACCGGTGACCGCATTGGTGCAACCGGGCCCGGCAGTAGTAACCACACAACCCAGTTTGCCGGTCTGGCGCGCGTAACCATCAGCGGCATGTGCCGCGGTCTGTTCGTGACGCACGTCAACGATGCGAATACCTTCATCCAGACAGCCATCGTAGATGTCGATAATATGACCGCCGCATAGCGTGAATATAGTATCGACGCCCTCGGCCTTGAGCGCCTTGGCGACCAGATGACCACCGGAGATAACCGATCCATCTTTGGTTTTTGCCTTCAGGGTGTCCGTGGCGGTATCCGATACCGGTGGTTTTTCAGCTACAGTTGACATTGCTATTTACCTCATCTTAGTCAGCCCGAATTTGCTGCTTAACGGGCTGTGGTTTGTTATGAATCAGCCAGCGGCTGCTTCACTCGTTCTTTAATCCAGATAATCGACATAACGCTCGATATGTTTCGCCAGTTCGAGCGCATGATCCCTGACCAGCTGCTCGGCATGATAGGCATCGCGTTCTTCGATCGCCTCGATGATCCGCGTATGGTCCATGACCGACTGCGCCACCCGGTCACGGTCCTTGATCGTACTGGCGCGTATCGCGCGCATATGGAAAAAAAGTTGATCCGCCATCTGCGCAATCAACTCTGACTTGGCCAGCTTGATAATCGTCTGGTGAAATTCGATATTGGTATCCGAGTACTCATCGATATGGGTGCGCGCGTCTTCGCCGTCATAAGAGGTGAAGTTTTTGCGCAACTGGGCGATTTCGTCATCGCTGGCGCGACTGGTAGCGAGCCGTGCCGCCATGCTTTCGAGTGCCGCCCAGACATCGACGATATCCAGAATTTCCTGCTTGTTTTTACGCACCAGGAAGGCGCCGCGGCGAGCAATATTGTGCACGATACCTTCCTGTTCGAGTCGGGAGATCGCTTCACGCACCGGGGTTCGGCTGACGCCAAGCTGCTCGCCAAGGGCGCGCTCATCGAGCCGGATCAGATCCTTGCTAGAGTAGATATCCATATGCCCGATTAATTCCTTGAGCGCCTCGTAGACTCGAGTCTTGAGCGCCTTCGATGGTTCGAGCGGAATGATGCCACTGACACCCATCACGCCATCTCGACCGATTGCAATGAATACGGCTGCAGCATATCCAACACCGCCTACTGCTCGGCTGCTCTGGGTTTACGCAGCTTGTCGAAAATGATCTTGAACAGCGGCAGAAACAACAGGATGATCGCAATCACCATGATCGGACCAGCGTAGGTACGGGTAAAGAAAATCGAAAACTCACCATCGCTGATGATCAGCGACTGGCGCATTGCCGGCTCGGCCAGCGGCCCGAGCACGATGGCCAGCACCGCTGGCGCCAACGGGTAATCGAGCTTGCGCATCAGGTAACCGGTGATGCCAAACACGATCATCAACCAGACATCGTGCAAATCCTGGGTCGGTGCGTATCCACCAATCAGGCACAGGGTGAAAATGATCGGTGCCAGAATGGTGAACGGGGTTTTCAATACCTTGATGAAAACCGGGATGAAGGCAATGTTGATTAACAACGTAAACAGGTTGGCGGCGTACAGCGATGCGATCAATCCCCAGACGAATTCGCTGTGGTCGACAAACAGGCGCGGGCCTGGCTCGAGGCCCCAGATCACCATGCCGCCAAGCAGGATTGCCGTGGTCGGCGAACCGGGAATACCCAGCGTCAACATCGGCAACATCGATCCGGTGCTGGCAGCATTATTGGCCGCTTCCGGTGCGCATACGCCTTCGATCGCACCTTTACCGAACTTGTCGGGATCCTTGGAAATCTGCTTGGCGAGCCCGTAAGCCATCAAAGAGCCCGGCGTTGCGCCCGCGGCCGGCAGAATGCCGACAAAATAGCCGAGAAAAGAACCCAGCACGGTCGCCTTCCAGGTTTTGACCAGCTCCTTCAGCGCCGCAACGGTGCGCGCCACTGTCACGGTGGCATCGGAGAGCATGCTCTTGCCACCGCCGAGGGCATGTTCTTCGACGGTCCACAACATTTCACCGATGCCGTAGATACCAATCGCCAGCACCAGGAAGTTGATCCCGTGCAGGAAGCCGGTTATGTCCCACAACACCAGGCGGGGTTCGCCGGAAATAATGTCAAAACCGACTGCGCTCAGTACCAGGCCGATACAGATTGAAAACAGGGTTTTGAAAATGTCGTCGCCGCCCAGGCCGACAAAAGTCGCGAAGGCCAGCATCATTAAAGCAAATTCTTCCGGTGCTCCGAAAACCAGCGCGACATGCGCGAGTGGCGGTGCAAAAAAGGTGAATAGCAAAACTGAAATAGTGCCACCAACAAAAGAAGCCACCGCGGCACCGATCAGGGCCTTGTCCGCCATACCCTGTTTAGCCAGCGGTCGCCCGTCAAAGGTCGTCGCTACCGCGGTCGAAGCGCCAGGGATACCGAGCATGATCGATGATATCGCGCCCCCATACATAGCCCCGTAATAAATCGCCGCGAGAAAAATAATGGCACCCGCTGGCGGTACCAGAAAGGTCAGCGGCAGCAGGATTGCGACACCGTTTACCGAGCCCAGCCCGGGCATCGCGCCGATAAAAAGCCCCAGTGCGCAACCGGCAATAATCAGCAATAGATTCTGCGGTTCGAATACGATCGCGAAACCTTGCAGCAGGAGTCCTAGAATCTCTAACATGTTACTGCCTCTTTTCTCAGCCTGGGGTTTAACAAAGATCTAAAAGAATATCTTGTACAGCGGGATGAAAAGGGGTTCGGTGATCCCTTTTGGCAGAATTATTTTCAACGTGATTTCAAAGAAGTAAAAGATAACCACGGGAATAAGCACGGTCAGGGTCGCGGTCAACGACCAGGAGTGCTTACCCATAAAACGCAGATAAAAAATCAGGAACAGCGGCAATGCGCCGTAAATTCCAATAAAGGAAAACAGGGCGACGGTAATGATTAACGCACCCGCTACCGCGGCGACGTCACCGAGCACATGCGCTTCGATATAGGTTTTGGTCGAAGTCGCAATTTTGCCATGCTTGCGGAACCAGTTGAACAGAATGCCGCCGCAGGAGATCAGCATGATGGTCGAAAGCCAGAAAGGCCAGGTGCCGCCACCAGGACCTTCTTCCTCGATCCAGCCGATCGGCAGCTCGGTACTTTTAACCATCAGGTAGATAGAGAAGGCTCCCATCACGAGAGCCATTAACAATTCTGCGGTTCTGACTGTCATGATTGAAACCCCCCTATCTACCCTTTGATTAAATCCTGGTCGCCTTACTTGATGGCGCCCATTTCTTTCAGCATTACCTCGTGCACATCACGCTCTTTCTTCCAGTAGCTCATCAGCGCATCACCGGTCAGCAGGTCGCCCTGCAGACTTTTCTTGGTGCGGTACTCCTGCCACTTGGGGGAATTGAACACGCGGGTGAAAAGATCGATGTAGTAGGCTTCCGCTTCTTTATTCATGCCGGGCGCGCCAACAACGGTACGCTGCATGTAATACACGTAGTCTTCACCGAGTTCCTTGAACGTGGGGGCATTCGGAAACAGCGGTAAACGCTCATCGGTAAACGATGCCAGCGCCTTGGTGGAGCCTGCTTCATAAAAACCGAGCTGCTCGGAAGGATTGTTCACGGTTGAATCGGCGTTATTACCCGCGAGTTCCTTGGCAACCTTGCCGCCACCCTTGTACGGAACATACTTCATGTCCAGGTCGTAGGCCTTGTTGAGGAAGTCGGTTAACAGGTTGTCTTCCGAGTTCTTGCCGGTACCTGCCATGATCCACTTGTTGCCCTTGGCCTTCGCAGCCTTGACAAAATCGGGGATACTGTTGATGTCCTTGCGATCGGAATTGACCCACAGCAGAAAAGTATCTTCCGCCATACGCGCAACCGGGGTAAAGGTAGCGATATCGATGCCGAGGCCAGGTTGGCGCAGCGGTGTAGTGTAAAAGCTGTTAAGAGTGAACATGATGGTGTGGTTGTCGCCTTTCTTGCCCTTCATGTAAACCAACGCTTCAGCGCCCGAACCACCGGGCTTGTTGACGGGGGTAAACGGAACCGGCGCCATGTTTTCCGATGCAATTATGCTTTGCAGCAGACGCACGGCTTTGTCCGCACCGCCACCTTTACCGGCCATAACCACGAATTCGACAGGTTTGCTGGGTTCCCAGGCCGCCTGGCCCAGCACCGGCATTCCAGCCAGCATGGCGCTGACGCCAAGCGTACAGACCACTTTCTTGAGACTGTGTTGTGTTTTAAACATTATGAAATGCTCCTCCAAAATTAGGGCTGATAAGAGCCCAATTAAATGATTCCAACCACATGGCAGGACTCACCATACTAACAGGTCCTTGGGTAGGAACCTGAATACCCAAAAATGTATATTCAGTTTCGGGCTGACCCGTATATCACTTTTCCGGGTGACTACGCATCATTTTTCTGATTATCCAGCCCGAAACTAAACCGGGCCTGAATCTATTTTTATTTGGTATACAATATACCAAGCCAAACTTTATACCACCTTTGGGATAGGTGTAAAGTTTTTTTTAACTGTTGACTAGCTTTGCAGCGCTTCCTGCATCAACTTACCCATGTCAGACGGATTACGCGTCACACTGACCCCGGCGGCCTCGAGCGCCGCGATTTTTTCATCCGCGGTGCCTTTGCCACCGGAGATTATCGCTCCCGCATGGCCCATGCGCTTGCCGGGTGGAGCGGTCACACCGGCGATAAAACCAACCACGGGCTTGTTCATATTGTCCGCGATCCAGGCAGCACACTCTTCTTCGTCGGTACCACCGATTTCTCCGCACATGACCACACCGTCGGTATCGGGATCATCATTAAACATCTTCATCACATCGATGTGTTTGAGGCCGTTGACCGGATCACCACCGATACCCACGCAGGTGGACTGGCCGAGTCCGAGCTTGCTGAGCTGATCGACCACCTCGTAGGTCAGCGTACCGGACCGCGATACCACGCCGATACGCCCCTTCTGGTGGATATAGCCCGGCATGATACCGATCTTGATTTCTTCAGGGGTAATAACGCCCGGACAATTAGGGCCCACCAGGACAGTACTGGAGCCCCGCATACGGTCCCGGGTCATTATCATGTCTTTTACCGGAATTCCCTCGGTGATACAGATGACGACTTCCATTTCAGCGTCCACGGCCTCATCGATGGCCGCGGCGGCAAACGGGGGCGGCACATAAATTACCGAGACATTACAGTTGGTCGCGGCCTTTGCCTCGGCCACCGAATCGAATACCGGCACGCCCTCGACGACCTGCCCGCCTTTTTTAGGGGTAACCCCGGCGACGTAACAATTCTTGCCATTGGCGTATTCGATAGAATGATGGGTATGGAACATACCGGTCTTGCCAGTGATACCCTGGGTGACTACGCGTGAGTCTTTATTGATTAGTATCGACATAATTATGCTCCTGCTGCGGCCGCAGCCACTTTCTCGGCCGCGTCGGCCATGGTGGTTGCACTGATGACTGCTATGCCTGAATCGGCGAGTATCTGCCGGCCCTGTTCGACGTTGGTACCTTCCAGTCTCACTACCAGCGGCACTGCGAGATCGACCTCCCGCGCTGCGTTAACCAGCCCCTCGGCGATCACGTCACAACGCATGATGCCACCAAAGATATTGACCAGAATCGCTTTCAGGTTCGAATTCTTGAGCATGATCTTGAACGCCTCGGTCACCTGCTCGGTAGTGGCGCCGCCACCCACATCGAGAAAGTTTGCCGGCGAAGCGCCGTAGAGCTTGATGATATCCATCGTCGCCATTGCCAGCCCGGCACCATTGACCAGGCAACCGATGCTGCCATCGAGCGAGATGTAATTCAGGCCGAATTTGGAAGCCTCGATTTCATCGGCATCCTCTTCATCGAGATCACGCAGCTCCTCGAGCTCGGGATGGCGATACATTGCACTTTCGTCAAAATTGATTTTGGCGTCGAGTGCTACCACGCGCCCGTCGTTGGTCACGATCAACGGATTGATTTCCGCGAGCGAGGCGTCCTTGTCCCAGAACGCCTGATACAGGGCCTGCATCAATTTCCCAGCCTCACCGGTCAACTCGGCAGGAATGCCGATCTTGCTGGCCAGCCCGCGGGCTTCGTCATCGGTCAGCCCCGTCTTCGGATCAACCGAAACCTTGTGAATTAGCTCGGGGGTCTCCTCGGCGACAGTTTCGATTTCGGTACCACCTTCGGAGCTCGCCATCACGGTGACGCGCTGCGTGACGCGATCGACAACGAGACCGACGTAAAGCTCATCCTTGATCGGGGCACCCTCTTCAACCAGCAGTCGTTTGACTTCCTTGCCCTCGGGTCCGGTCTGGTGGGTTACCAGGGTCATGCCGAGGATATCTTCGGCATGGCTGCGCACTTCATCGAGACTATCGGCAAGCTTGACGCCGCCGCCTTTGCCGCGACCACCGGCATGGATTTGTGCCTTGACGACCCACTTGCTGCCACCGATCGCCTCGGCTGCCGCCACGGCTTCATCGACGGAAAAACAGGCTTTGCCATTCGGCACGGCGACGCCGTATTGGCGCAGTATCTCCTTACCCTGGTATTCGTGAATCTTCATTATTATGCTCCCCGCCCTGGTCAAAATTCTGGTATACGATATACCAGATTGGTGAAATTGCAAAAAAAACGCGCCACCGAGACGCGTTTTCGATTTTAAGCGACCCGGACCTTTCGATCCAGCCGCTTTTTCCAGGAACCTTAAACCGGCTGCCCTGCGACTTTAATTCCCTCTTCCTGTACCGTCTTATTCAACAGGCTGACCAGCGCGAACACGGTGTTCATCGCCGGGGTCGGCGTACTGGTTTGCTCACCGAGCTCGATTACGACCCCAAGCATGCCATCAATTTCGAGCGCTTTGCCGACTTCAAGATCCTGCAGCATCGAAGTTTTGTGCTTGCCGACGCCTTCGGCACCGTCGATGCGGCGTTCGAGTGACACGCGAAAACTGGCGCCCAGTTTCTCAGCGATTTGCTGAGCCTCGGTCATCATTTGCGCAGCGAGTGCCCGGGTTTGCGGAAACTGGCAGATATCGACCAGGGTCGAATGGGTCAACGCGCTAATGGGGTTGAACGACAGGTTGCCCCAGAGTTTCAGCCAGATTTCGGAGCGTATATCGGGTAATACAAAAGACTTGAAACCCGCTTCAACGAAAGCGTTGCAAATATTCTGCACCCGCTCGGATTCCGATCCATCGAGTTCTCCTACGGGGTAGCGATTGCCTTCGATGTGACGGATCACGCCCGGCGCATCGATAGTGGCGGCTGGAAAAGCGATGCAGCCGATAATCCGGTCGGGGTCGATCGCGGCCGCAATTTTGCCCTCCGGATCCACAGTGCGCACGATACTGTCCTGGTATTCGCCCGCAAGTTTCTGGAAATACCACCACGGAATGCCGTTTTGTAAGGTGACGATAACGCCGGTATCTGACAGCATACCCATCAACTTGTCGGCAATCGGCTCTATCTGGTGCGCCTTGACGCCCAGCAATACCATATCCTGGCCGGTGACTTCTTCCATATCGGCGGTGGCAAAAATATCGGTGATGACGAGTTCTTCACCGTTTTCAATGTACTTCAGGCCATTAGTGCGAATCGCATCGAGATGCGCGCCGCGCGCGATGACCGACAGCTCATGGCCCGAGTTAGCCAGTTTTGCCGCCATCATGCCACCGATTGCACCCGCTCCAACCACGCATACTTTCATCATTAAACCTCACAAATTCCAGGGGTAAAAAACCGGCGCATTCTACGCCATAGACTGACTATACGTCCACGCGACCAGTCAAATAGTTAAGATTAAATTTCATATCCACCCATAGGTCCAGCTTATCCCTCACTCAAATCAATCTTCACCCCCGGCTCAATCGAAATTTAATTTTGCGCGATCATGTGATAGATTCCGCGCCCTCGTGATCAATAACTTAAGTAGACGACTATGACAAGCTGGGTACGCTTCAACTGGAATGGGAACACAAGCCTCGGCACACTCGATGGCGAAAACATTGCTGTTTGCGACCATGATCTGTTCGCAGAGCCGGTTTTCACCGGGGAGCAGACCACCTTGTCTGAAGTCGAATTACTGGCGCCCTACCAGCCGAATTCCATTCTTGCACTGTGGAATAATTTCCACCAACGTGCCGAGGCCGAAGGCCAGACCATTCCGTCAACTCCGCTATATTTCATGAAACCGGTCACCAGCGTCATCGGTCCGCAGCAAACCATTTATCGCCCGCGCGGTCATCAAGGCCGCGTCATCTTCGAAGCCGAGCTTGGTATCGTTATCGGCAAGCAATGCAGCGCCATCACCGAGGCTCAGGCCGACGATCATATCTTCGGTTATACCTGCGTCAACGACGTCACCGGCATCGAATTCCTGTTCGAAGACAAGGCTTTCCAGCAATGGACACGCAGCAAGGGATTCGACACTTTCACACCGCTCGGTCCGTGCATCAACACCGCTATCGATCCCTCCGCTTTGCGCATCCTTGCCATCCAGAACGGCGAAAGCCGTCAGGACTATCCAGTCAGCGACATGATCTTCAGCCCGCAGCAAATCGTCGCGATGATTTCCGAGTACCAGACGCTGATGCCGGGTGACCTGATCTGCTGCGGCACCTCGGTTGGCGCGCGTACGATGAAACCGGGTACCGAGATCCAGGTATCGATTCCAGGTATCGGCACGCTGGTTAATCACTTCGACGACTATCCGGCATAAAGCGGAAGGTAACCGACTACCATGGCGCTCGCGATCGGTCTCGACCAGGAACAGTTCACCTTTCGCATGGTTGGTGCCAGAAATCGCGAGGATCGAATTCGGATCACTGCCGAATGGGTATTGGCCCAGTTTGAACAGTTTTATAACGAGTTCCTGGAAGTACCTTATCGCGCCAAAACCGCGTTCGAACAACAGCACCACAGTACCTCGATCTGGCTGAGCCGCCATCGCCTGTCACTGTACAGTTCTTACATTCATCGCATGGGCGCCTATTTACAGGCGGTACAACCCAGAATTTCGCTTGACGCCAGTTTCCTGAATCAGCTCGAGGATCATTTCTGGCGTATGATCGAACACCGTTACGAGTCTGATGTCGCTTACGCCTTCATGCACTCGATTCGACGCATAGTGTACCGGGACGAATGGAAGCCGGTTGAATACTCTTCCTTTGGCTTCGCCGAAAGTAGTGACAAGTACCCGGTGGAACTGCTCAAACACTTTCCAGTTAAGGCGGAGGTCGAGCCAGCGCTGATCGAGCAAATCCTGCAGGAGATACCGGAGTTTTCGGTGGGCTACCGCGATATCTCCAGCGACAGTTCAGCCATCGCCTGGCGCATCAATCGGCTCGCGACTCGTCGGACTGCCAGTGTCGAAACCCTGGAAATGATCGATGCCGGGTTCTACCGTAATCGCGGCGCCTACCTGGTCGGCAAAGTAAATTTTGCCAACGGCAGTTACGCACCCCTTATCATCGCCTTGCTCAACAGCTCAAGTGGTGTCTATTGTGACGCGGTCATTCTCGACCAGCACCTCGCGCATAACCTGTTCAGCTCTACCCTTGCGAACTTCCATGTCACCACCCGGTACTACCATGAACTGAGCGCTTACCTGCATACACTGACGCCGCAACGCGCGCTGGGCCTGAACTACTCGACCATCGGCTACAACCATGTCGGCAAGGTCGCGGTCATCAATGAACTCAAGCAGGAAGTCGAAACCACCGGCGGCGTACTCGATACCGCAATCGGCGAGCCCGGCACGGTTGCGATCGGATTCGCCGGACCACAATCGGCCTACAACCTGAAGGTGATTCGCGACCATCCGACCTCTGGCTACAAATGGGGCGAGTTCGAAGGCATTGAATCGGTCAAGGAAAAGTACAGCCGGGTGCACGAAATCAACCGTACCGGCAGCATGCTGGACAATATAATCTATTTCAATATCGCGCTCGAACGCAAACTGTTTGCCGAGAGCCTGCTCGAGGAGCTGCTGGTCGAGGCCAGCGAAACCGTTACGCAACAACGCGACATGATCGTCTTCAAGTACCTGATCGTGCAGCCTCGCATGACGCCGCTACCGGTGTTTCTTGAAAATGCCGGCGAAAGAGAAGTGCGTATCGTCATCGAGAGCCTGGGCGACTGTATCAAGAACAACGCCGCAGCGAACATTTTCAACAAGGACCTCGACGCGCGTAATTATGGCGTCAGCCATTTTCTCAAAGTTTACCTGTACGATTACGATGCACTCGAAGTCATGGTCGATGTCAAGATACGCAGTAACCTTGATCGTTTCGACGGCGAAGAAGACATCCCCGACTGGTACTTCGAGGACGGGGTAATTTTTCTGCCCGAGGAAATTGAAGTCGGGCTGTGCATCAACGATCGCGAGCAGCGCCAGATGTTCCGCGAGTTTCATGGCGATCTGCTGACCACCCACTACTGGGAAACACTGCAAAACGAGCTCGCACAGAACCTGGTGCCGGCGATAAAGGTCTATCCTGACAGCTGCAGGCTAAAGCCAGCCCAGGCGTAAACGGCGATAGCATCGATGACCGAGAGTGAATCCATAAAATTCTATTCGAGCAAGCCGCGCCTGATCCACATGGCGGCCAACATCCTGTTCGCCCCGATACTGCTTTATCTGTTAGGCGTCTGGCCCTGGCCACCGGTCGTACCACACTACATCGTGTTTGCGATAACCTTGCTCATAGCAATAAATTACCTGCGCCAGCGATGGCATACCCCGCGTCTCGTACTCGACGAAAAGGGCCTGCTGTGCGGCAGCTTTTATCCCGCAGAAAATATTTATCGCGCAGATCCCACGCTGCGCTCGGTGCAGCTAACCATACTCAAGGAAGGCAAGGTAAAGCAGAAAGTTGTAAGCC
Organism: uncultured Gammaproteobacteria bacterium; assembly: GCA_963793595.1. GTDB lineage: Bacteria > Pseudomonadota > Gammaproteobacteria. Next base: position 18,911 of record CAWCBX010000027.1, read on the forward strand.
TTGGATGGGCCAGCAGGGACGATTACCGAACCATTGTTCAATTATTGAGCGAGCGCTTCAAGCGCGAAGTCCCGGAGTAAAGTGCCCTTCCCTCTTTGCACAGTTTCCATTTACCTTCATATCACGCCCTTCGTGCCATTCCAGTCCTCTTCCCGGTTATTACCGCACTCCCGCCATGCAGTG
>CAWCBX010000028.1:0-7480 GCA_963793595.1 uncultured Gammaproteobacteria bacterium
CCACCATTGCCGCGTTCATTGGGGCCAACGATGATGAAATCGTTATACATCACGTCGGCCCTGTCGATGCCGTATCCACCCTCGACAAACGCGTCCTCGGCGGCACGAGCATGCACCAGCACGATATCGACATCACCTTCCCGGCCCAGGCGCAGTGCCTTGCCAGTGCCAACCGCGATGGTGTGAATCTCGATCCCGGTTTCATCGGTAAACACTGGTATCAGAAAATCCAGTAAACCGGAGTTCGCGGTGCTGGTGGTGGTGGCGAGGCGTAATATCGATTCGCCGGCCATTGCCTGGCCTGCAAATAAAAACACTGTGACCAATAAAGATAAGTAACGCGACAACATAAACATCCTATGCGACAAAAACAGGGAAGCGAAGTGTATCAATCCCGCCCGTGCCGCGTCGAATACTGATTGGGGTGTTCCACCAAAACAGGTAAACTATTTGATCAATATCAAGATATAAGCAAGGTAATATAATGGACGAAGAAGCACTCAACATGTCGATACGTAAATTCCTCAAAAAGGTAGGTATCACCTCGCAGCGCGAAATCGAAAGAGCGATCGATCTGGCCAGTAACGAGGGGCGACTCGATGGCAACCCGGTCAGGGTCAAGATTACGCTGGAATGTGATCTGATCGATGACGCGTTATCGATTGAAGATGAAATCAGGTATTAACGGCAGACGGCTATGAGTCAGGATCGGGAATTCATTCCACTCAATATTGCGGTTTTAACAATTTCGGATTCGCGCACTGAAAGCGATGATAAATCCGGGGCACTGCTGGTTAAATTCCTTACCGAGGCGGGTCATCGGCTGGCTGAAAAGTCGATAGTACCGGATGACAAGTATCGCATCCGGGAAGTTATTTCGCGCTGGATCGTCGACGAATCCCTGCAGGTGGTGCTGACCACCGGTGGCACCGGGGTTACCGGTCGTGATGGTACCCCCGAAGCGGTTGCACCTTTACTCGACAAGATTATCGATGGTTTCGGTGAAACTTTTCGCAGCCTTTCCTATCAGACCATCGGCACTTCGACCCTGCAGTCGCGCGCCATCGCCGGCGTCGCCAATGGTACCTACCTGTTCTGCCTGCCGGGTTCCTCGGGCGCCTGCAAAGATGCCTGGACGCAGTTGATCAGCACCCAGCTCGATTACCGCACCCGACCCTGTAACCTGGTAGAGCTGATGCCACGGTTACGAGAAAAATAGGCATTCCGGGGTTGCCAGGGCGATGTACGGAGAGGTAGACGATTAGCCCGATTGTATTCTCTTGCGGGCATGCATCCAGGTTGCCAGCATTGCAATTACCGACCCGGTAAACGCCAGCAAGGCATCCTTCTGCGCATCCCACTCGTCACCCTGCGTACCGAGATAGGCGTCACCCAGTTCAGGGCTGACGATCATCGCGGCAACAATCTCCATAACCTCGTAGAAAGCGCTGAAAGCCATGATGCAGTTAACGGTGATGAAATATGACCATGCCCTGCTAACCCCGGATTTTCGCAGCAGAATTTCGCGCATTGGATAAGCGATCAGCAGCCCAAACGAGAAATGGACGATCCGATCGTAGTGATTGCGTTCGAGATCAAACAGGGCCTGTAGCCAGAAGCCGAAAGGGGTTTCCGCGTAGGTGTAATGAGCGCCCACCAGGTGGAGGCTTAGAAACAGGGTAAAGAGTCCATACGAAAGGTTGGAAAATGCGAACCTGCGATAAGTGGCGGTCAGCAGGATTGCATAAATAAAGACCAGCAGGTTTTCGAGCAGCCAGTCGCGTGGGTAGAGCGGATTTATTGCCGTTATAACCCATAGCACGACGAGCCATAGCAGCAACCCCTGCAAGACACGGTTGGATCGAAATGACCGTATTTTCATACTGGCATGCTAGCACGGTGGGTATGCACCAGCAGAAAAGGCAAGGGTATAGCTATACGAAGGCTGCGTAATTCAAGTCAATGGCCAGATGACAGGCGCTTGTTTACTGCGGGAATTGCCGCGCAACAGGATGCGGATCGGTGGTGCTTATATTTCTTTTTTACTTTGCAGGCGAGGGGGTGGCATTTCATCGAACTCGATGAGTTCACCACCGTGATAAACCAGGAAATGTCGGCCCTTGGCGCGCGCGATCAAGGTCACGCCGACCTTTTGTGCGATTTCGAGTCCCATCGCGGTAATTCCCGAACGTGACAGCAATACCGGGATTTCCATCAACGCGACCTTGATCACCATTTCAGATGTCAGGCGCCCGGTGGTGTAGAAAAGTTTGCCCTTGCCCTCGAGATCGTTGAGCCACATGTAGCCCGCTATCGCATCGACCGCGTTATGTCGACCAACGTCCTCGATGAATTGTTCGATGCCGTTTGTCTCGCTGCACAGCGCACAGCCGTGCACCGCCCCCGCGTTTTTATAGATTTCGTTGTACTCGTTGAGGGTATTCAGCAGGGCGTAAATCGATGATTGCTTCAATACGGGTTGTTGCAGCGAAATCTGGTCGATGTTTTCCATCAGGTCGCCGAACACCGTACCCTGACCGCAGCCGGTGGTAACGGTTTTGCGACCCAGTTTTTCATCGAGATTTTTGATGCCGCCATGTGTGGTGATCGCTACTGCTGCGGATTCCCAATCGACCTGAATCGCCTTGATAGCTTCGATATCGTCAATCATGCGTTGGTTGCGCAGCCAGCCGAGAATTAATAGTTCCGGGTGGTTGCCGAGCGTCATCAGGGTGACAATTTCACGTTTGTCGAGATAAATGGTCAGTGCACGCTCGACGGCAATGGCACCCTCGACCGGTTCGTTGAATTCATTGCAGGCGACTACGTTGGCGGTAGCCTTGAGGCCGGCATTGGACAGCTCGGGTAGACGACGGGAAGTGCTTACTTCCGGCGAGGAGGGCATATCAACCTCCGGTGAGGTTCATATGGCGCAGCAGGACTTCCTGGGAATTGAGATTGAAATCATGCCCCTTGGGCTTGATTTGCATCGAGCCGATGATCGCCTGCTCGAGCACTTCCGGCTGGCCCGGGTTGGCGCGAACCACATGGCGTAAATCCATCGAATGTTCCTGTCCGAGGCATAGCAATAACCGTCCTTCCGCGGTTAGACGTACGCGGTTGCAGGATTCGCAAAAATTATGACTATGCGGAGAGATAAAGCCGACCCGGGTATTTTCGTGTTCGCTTAGCTGGTAATAGCGCGTCGGTCCGGCGGTTTTCATCGTGGTTGGAACCATTTCAAAATGTGCTGCCAGGTCCTCGAGAATCTGATCACTGGAGTAGTAGGAGGCTGCACGATCGTGATGATCATTCTGACCGAGTGGCATCTCTTCGATGAAGCTGATATCGATACCGCGGTCGATACAATAATTGACCAGGTCGAGAATTTCGTCGTGATTGTGATTTTTCAGCACCACGGCATTGAGCTTGATCTGTTTGAAGTCGCAGGCGATGGCCGCATCGATGCCGTCCAGGGTTTTCTGCAGATCGCCAATCCGGGTCATGTCGCGAAAACGATCGGTGCGCAGGGTATCCAGGCTGACGTTGATTCGCGTCACCCCGGCGTCCTTCAGCGGACGGGCAAATTTCTTCAGCTGGGTCGCGTTGGTGGTGAGCGTTAAATCGCGCAGCGCCTCGATCTCCCCCAGGTTGTTGAACAATTGCATGATATTGCGGCGCACGAGAGGTTCGCCACCCGTAATGCGGATCTTGTCGACGCCGAGCTTGATAAACGCTCGTGCCACGCTTTCCATTTCCTCGAGGGTCAGCAATTGCGTGCGCGGGACGAATTTCATCTTTTCGGGCATGCAGTAGACGCAACGCAAGTCGCAGCGGTCGGTTACCGACAGGCGAATGTAGCTGACGGTACGACCGAAACGGTCTATAAGCTGGTTTGGAGAGTTTGTCGTTGGCATAGGACGGACTATTCTAGCAATGATTAATCGATTTAGAAACGCCAGAATCGTTATGGTCTTTCATCGGTGAATTTGGATCGAAATTTGTTTGTACTACTGTTTTACCGAGCTGTGCAGGAGTCTAAACAACAACAAATTAGGACGTACAGGTGAAAAAATCCAGTATCGAAATCAAACCAGGCACCCCCGCAGACGCTGGGGAAATTAAGGCTTTAATCTACCAGAGCGTACATGAACTAATGGACTTCATGTTCCAGTCTCGGCTCAAGGCTGAACAGGTACTGGAGAAGCTGTTGCAACGTCCTAATGGTCAGTTTGGTTACCGTTATGTTGCGGTGATGAAAGATGGGAAGGATACAGTGGGAGTTGTGCTCGGCTACAGCCGCAAACAATTTTTGCAGGCCGAATTGCCCGGTGCCGTGAACATGCTTCGTGCCACCCCGTTTTCACACTGGCCATTTTTGATGGGAACGGTCAGCAAGGCTTTAGCCAACTATGTACCTCCCCCTGCAGACGATGCTTTTTATATAAACAATATCGCTGTCAATACGGAAGTGCGTGGACGAGGTTATGGCACCAAATTGCTGGCGCATATTATCGACGATGCGCGCAGCCAGGGATATCGAAGTCTGGAACTCGATGTTACGCATGCGAATGATGGGGCTATCCGATTTTATCAACGTAACGGCTTCGTAATAGTTTCCGAATCCGGGTCAGCCGAGCTATTTGACCGCTACCGGCTGCCTGTCCTGAAACGTATGCGCTTACTCATAGCCGATAAAGCTGAAATGAGTTGTGACAATAGCGGCCTACCGACAAGTACTACCGTCGTCAAAGACGTGACGGGACTTTACCCGGTGCAAGTCGATGAAGTGTATGCACCGGGTACAATTGACCAACTTCAGCAAATGCTGCAAAGCTCTGACAAGCCGATTTCAATCGGTGGCGGCCGATTTAGCATGGGCGGGCAGACTGCCTGTCCAGGCACCCTGCATATCGACCTGCGCGGCCTCGACCAGGTTATCGATTTTGACCCTGAGAAGCGAAGTATTCGAGTCCAGGCAGGCATTCGCTGGAAGCAAATACAGGATCGGATTAACGATTACGGCCTCGCGATCAAAATCATGCAGACCTACTCAAATTTCACAGTGGGTGGTTCGTTAAGTGTTAATTGCCACGGGCGTTACGTTGGGCTCGGTCCAGTAATTCTTGCGGTGAAGTCAATCGATCTAATCCTGCACGACGGTAAGCTGGTCAGGGCGACTCCGAAAAGGAACGTAAGAATGTTTTATGCGGCCATCGGTGGCTATGGTGCGATTGGCATTATCGTCGCGGCAGAGCTGGAGTTGGCTGAAAATAAACGCATCGAACGGATTCATCGGAAAATGCCCATCGAACAGTACCAGCGCTATTTTGCTGAAAATGTGAGGGACAACACTGCTGCGGTGTTTCACAACGCAGACATGATTCCGCCAAAATTTTCAAAAGTACGGGCGGTGACCTGGCAGGAATCCGACAAGCCGGTAAATCGGGGAGCAGGTGGCTCCGGGAAAAAATTATTCCTGCTTGAAAAATACATGTTGTGGATCATCACTGAGATGCCTGGTGGACATCTTCGGCGTGAGTACATTTACGAGCCGTTACTTTACCTGCGTAACAAAGTGATTATGCGTAACCAGGAGGCCGACTACGATGTAGCCGAGCTGGAGCCGCTATCAAGGGACCGCAAAACCTACGTGCTACAGGAATATTTCGTGGCACCTGACAGGCTGCTGGAATTTACCACTGCGATGGCGGAAATACTTAACCGTCATGGCGTTACCCTGGTGAATATCTCTATCCGGCACGCGCGCCAGGACCCGGGGTCGTTGCTCGCCTGGGCCAGGCAGGAAGTGTTTGCGTTTGTGCTTTACTACAAGCAGGGCACGGCAGGTTACGAGCGGGAGAGGGTGGCGGTATGGACCCGTGAGTTAATAGATGCCGTGATCTCGCAGCAGGGGGCGTACTACTTGCCCTATCAACCACATGCACGATATGACCAGTTTCATGCTGCCTATCCCAACGCGAAACAGCTATTCAAACTGAAAGACAAGCTGGACCCCGACTACAGGTTTCGTAATATTCTGTGGCAAAAATACTATCGAACCTCATCGGATCCAACCTTGTTTGCAGACCCTGTTGCGGCACCGTCTGAATTTCGCAGGGTTTACGGTAAGATCACCAGCAGGGATCAGTTCTATCGATTTTTACAGGTAATCTATCACCTTTATCCGGAAGATAAGTTTCACCAGCTTATTATTCAGGCCAGCGACAGGTATCAGCAAGACGCTGATATCTATCGGTCACTGGCTAAACAAATTCCACGTATAAAAACCCCACTGTCAGAACTTACCTATGCGCTGCCTGCATTAGCCAGGCAAAAATCGGAGATGCAGCGTCAAACCATTGAAATATTGAACAACTCCGGTTCAATCGACGGATATCTCGAACTGGGTTCGACGGGCCGATACGTGAAAAAACTACAAAAATCGCTCGGGATTACAGGCAAGGTGTATTTAAGCAACGAAACACCTGCCGATAACTCACTACCCGAGATCATGGAACGCGGTGGCTTACGCAAGATTGGTCAATTTTTTCCGCTCAACGACTACGATCCGATTCCCCAGTCTGAAGTCGCTGACGCGAGTCTCGATCTGGTGACCTGTTATATCGGGCTACATCATTGTCCACGCGAGAAATTGGCCGCCTATATTGCATCGATTCATCGGGTGTTGCGGTCGTCAGGGCGCTTCGTGCTGCGTGACCATGATGCTGGCAGCGACGAAATGCGGGTGTTTTGTTCGCTGGTGCATACCGTATTCAATGCAGGGCTTGGCGTCAGCTGGGAAGAAGATCGTCATGAACTACGACTTTTTGAGGGGGTGGAATTCTGGGTTGGTCAGGTGTGCGAGTCGGGTTTTACGGATTCGCAGCAACGGCTTTTGCAGGCGAATGATCCTTCGCTGAATACGTTGATGTGCTTTATCAAGCAATAACTACTCGCGCGATCCCTGGTCTGGTCCAGTAAATTAAATTTGCTGGCACTAGCCTGGTTAATGGCGCTCGATTACTTTTGCGTTTTAATTCGTCATCTTAAGGCTGAAGTTATGTTGATAGGTGTTCCCAAAAGAGATCAAGAACCACGAGTATCGCGTCGGCATGGCGCCTGCCAGTGTGCGTGAAGCGATCAAGCACGGCCACGAGGTCATGGTTGAAACCAACGCGGGAGAAGGCATCGGTGTCAGCGATGCCGAGTATGCGAAGATCGGTGCGAAAATTATCGATACCCCCACGGAAATTTTTGCGCGCGCGGAAATGGTGGTCAAGGTCAAGGAGCCGCAGGCCGGCGAGCGCGCCATGCTGCGTGAAGGCCAGGTACTGTTCACTTATCTGCATCTTGCGCCGGACCCGGAGCAGACCAAAGACCTGGTCGCCAGTGGTGCCGTCTGCATTGCCTATGAAACGGTGACCTCGCCGCATGGTGGCCTGCCCTTGCTGGCGCCGATGTCGAAGGTTGCCGGTCG
>CAWCBX010000029.1:0-35863 GCA_963793595.1 uncultured Gammaproteobacteria bacterium
TGGCATGGTAGCGGTAGCCTGCGCATCGCCTACACCCAGGATGAAGTCGACTGGATCCGGTACACCCTTTCAGTGGGTAAAGGTCTCGGCCATGAAATGCAGATCATCGGCCCGGAGCGTATTGCCGAACTGCATCCTTTCTATAACCTCGACGGTGTCATGGCCGCGCTTTATACGCCGCACGACGGGCATGTCGACCCGGCCGGGGTCGCATTTGCGATGGCCAGGGGCGCCCGCATGATGGGTGGCAGCGTGATCCGGCAAAATCGTGTCACCGGTATCACCCGCACCGGCGATACCTTCGTGGTGCATACCGAGCAGGGAGATATCGAGGCCGAGCGCGTGGTAAACGCCGGCGGCACTTATGCGCGCCAGGTTGGCGAGTGGGTCGGTCTCGACCTGCCGATCGCGAACATGCTGCATCACTATCTAATTACCGATACCGTGCCCGAATTCGAGCAGCTAGAAAAGGAGTTGCCGGTGATTCGTGACGATTCACAGGTATCGGGTTATATCCGCATGGAGCAGAAATCCGGCCTGATCGGAATCTATGAAAAAGCGGGCGCGGCCTCGGTCTGGGATGACGGCACTCCCTGGGAATCCGAAAATGAACTGTTCGAACCCGATTACGACCGCATCATGCCGTGGCTCGAGAATGCGCTCGAGCGCATGCCGATCCTGGCTGACAAGGGCATCAAGAGTGTCGTGCACGGCGCGATCACGCATCCGCCGGACGGTAACATGTTGCTCGGCCCCTCCGGCGTGAAGAATTTCTGGCTTTGCTGCGGCTCCCAGGTTGGCATTGCCTGGGGTCCCGGCGCGGGTAAGTATCTTGCGCAGTGGATGATGCATGGCGCCGCCGATGTTTCGATGCGCAGTTTTGATCCACGCCGTTTCGGTGCACGCATCGATGACGATTACCGCATAAACAAGGCCAAGGAAGATTACCTGTTGCGTCATGAAATTCCATTCCCGCATCTCGATAGACCTGACCTGCGGCCCTCGCATTCGAAAACTTCTCCTTTATACGAGGTGTTGAAAGAGAAGGGGGCGGTTTACGAGGACGTTTACGGCTGGGAGCGTCCCTACTGGTACGCGGTTGACGGCGTCGAACAAAAGCACATCGAGAGTTTTCGACGCAGCGAGTTGTTCGACATTATCGGTAAAGAGGTTCGCGGTATGCGCGCCCATGCCGGGATTGCGGACCTGACTGCCTTTGCCAAGCTTGAAATCAGTGGTGCCGATGCCGAGTCCTATCTCGATCGAATCCAGTCGAATAAAGTTCCGCAGAACGAGGGCAGTGTCACACTGACCTATCTGATGATGGAAAACGGGCGTATCGAAGGTGAGGCCACCATTATCAAGCTCGGTGAGAACCACTACTACATGGTTTACGCGGCGCTGCGCGAGGCGGCGTTGCTGAACTGGATGGAAGAAGAGCTGCGCACTGACGAGGATGTCTTCTTTAACAATGTATCGCAAGATTATGGTGTCATCATGCTCGCCGGTCCGGCCGCGCGCAGAATTCTCGCCGAATGCACCGATGCAACGCTCGATAATGCGAATTTCCGCTGGCTTTCGAGCCAGCATATCACCGTTGCCGGCGTCGACCAGGTGCGCGCCATGCGCGTGACCTATACCGGTGAGCTCGGCTGGGAGCTGCACGTGCCGATAGCTGGCATGGCAGATGTATACAGCGCGCTGGTATCGAACCCGCATAGCGAGGCTATGGTGCACATCGGTTCCGCCACGTTGAACGCGGTGCGCATGGAGAAGGCCTACCGCTCCGGCTCCGAAATCACCAATGAGGTTACACTAACCGAGGCCGACGTGACCCGGTTTTCTCGTCAAAGTGGATTTCAGGGTGCGGAAGAATCGCTCAAACCCGCTTCACGCTGGGTGCTCGCTTACCTGCAGCTCGATGAGCCGGCCTCCGATTCGGTACGCTGCGATCCACTGGGTTCCGAATCGGTATGGCATAAAGGTAATCCGGTCGGACAGATTTCGTCGGGCGGGTATGGTTATGATCAGGGCAGGTATCTTGCATTCGCATATATCAGGCCCGATCTAAATCAGGTCGGTACAGAGTTTGAAATACTGGTCATGGGAGAACCCAGGCACGCGGTAATAGTTGAACAATGTGTCTACGACCCGCAGAATCTGTTGCCGAGAGCCGAAGATTAACAGGAATTTTGTCATCCCCGCGCAAGCGGGGATCTTGACCAATGTGCCATGATCTACGAGAGATTCCCGCTTGCACGGGAATGTCGATGATGCGCGGAAATGACACTAATTTAAAATGAGGAGATGATGATGGATAACGATTTATTTGAAAAAGGCCTGGCCAAACGCAAGGGCACGCTCGGTGCGGAGTATGTTGAAAAGAACCTGGCCGCAGCCGATGATTTTACGCGCCCGTTCCAGGAAGCTATGACGGCATGGTGCTGGGGTTTCGGCTGGGGCGATGAGGTGATTGAGCCGAAGACGCGTTCGATGATGAACCTGGCGATGATCGGTGCGCTCGGCAAGATGCATGAATGGGAAATTCACTGCCGCGGTGCGCTTAACAATGGCGTCAGTAAGGAAGAGATTCGTGCCATCATTCACGTGGTCGGAATTTACTGTGGCGTACCACAATCGCTGGAATGTTTTCGCGTTGCGCGCAAGGTGCTCGAAGAGGCCGGAGAATTATAGCAGGGTTTTGCGCATGGCCTGAGCCAATGACTCTGACCCCAGTTCATCCAGCTTGTCGATAACAGCTTGATGATCCTGCGCCGGGCGATTCTGACTGAGTTTGTACTTGCACTGCAATTCTTCGATTTCGATTTCGACACCGATGATAGCCTTGAGCATGGCGTCGCGATATTCCGGTTTCCATGGCTTGTCAAAACCTGACTCGTATCGCCTGCTCAGGGCTTCGACCAAGTTCGCGATTGCCTCGGGTTCCTCGAAGACACGACAACGGCCGTAGATGTGTAGTGCCTGGTAATTCCAGGTCGGTACGCCGGGTGTCTGGTACCAGCCGGGCGAGATGTAGTCATGCGGCCCCTGGAAAGTGACCAGCACCTGCTGGTCTTCGAGCGCCTGCCAGTGCGAATTCTGCCGCGCCAGGTGGCAGTGTAAATAGCCGCGATCAGGGGAAACCAGAAAAGGCAGGTGCGATGCCGTCGGACGATGATCGGCGATCGAGATTAGCTGGCCGAAGGCATTGGCATCCAGAAACGAGAAAATCTCTTCTGTTTCGGTAACGCTGAAGTGCTGGGTACATACATGATCGGGTTGTTTCCAGGGGTAGACAGGTTTAGATGATGCAAGAATTCCTGGTCCGAATATAAGTAAAATCGATCTGCTGCGCCAATTTAATTTGTTTTACTGGCCAGGTCCTAAAGGGGTAAATTAGTTCATATGAAAATAAACAAGATCAGTGTATGGCAACTCGATTTGCCGTTGCATAAGCCCTACTGGCTTTCCGGGGGGCGGCTCAAGTTCGAACAGCTGGATTCGACCATCCTGCGCATCGATACTGATGAAGGCATATCCGGCTGGGGAGAAGGTTGTCCCTGGGGTGTGACTTACCTGCCGGCCTTCGGCAAGGGTATCCGCGCCGGCATCGATGAGCTCGCGCCCTTGCTGATCGGCCAGGACCCGCGTCAGCTCGATTCGATCAACCGTATCATGGACCTGGCCCTGCCCGGGCATCCTTATGTCAAATCCGCGCTCGATATTGCCTGCTGGGATATTGCGGGCAAGTCGGCCGGGTTGCCGGTCTGCGAAATGCTCGGTGCGCGAGAACCCGACCCGGTACCGATCGCCTCGAGCGTATCGACCGGCACGCCGCAGCAGATGCTGGATGAAGTGCAGCGCTTTCGGGAGATGGGATACCGCGTGCATTCCTGCAAGGTCGGCGCCGATGTCGCGATGGATATCGAGCGCATCAACCTGCTGGGTGCTAACGAGCGTGCCGGTGAAATCATGTTTTATGATGCCAATCGCGCCTGGTTGCCACGCGAGGCGATTACCGTGTTGAATTCAATTGACGGGGTTAGCTCGTGGTTTGAACAGCCCTGTGAAACACTCGACGAAATAGCGCAGGTGCGCCGACAGACCGGCTACCCGATCTGCGTCGATGAGGGTCTGCATACTTTTGACGACCTGATCCGCATTCAGCGCGACGGCATTGCCGAGCTGGTAAATATCAAGATCAACCGCGTCGGCGGCCTGACCAGGGCTCGCCGCATGCGAGACTTCTGCCTGGCCACCGGTATCACGATGCTGGTAATGGACACCGGCGGCACCGTGCTCTCCGACACCGGTGTCGCACATTTCGCGCAGACGATACCGGCCCCGTCCTGTCTCGGCGTCTGGTCCTGCCAGGAAATGGTCAGCGTTGATCCGGCGCCAGGGCAGGGCGCGCGCAATGTTGACGGCTGTTTCAGTGCGCCCGATTTGCCCGGGCTTGGGATAGAGCCGGAGCTCGCGCTGCTCGGCGAACCGGTCGCGACTTATGACGGGGAAACTGCCTGACCCGCGGCGACTTTCCGCCCCGGGGCTAGAGCGATTGCCAGACCCGGTAGAGCCCGGGGTCTGCCAGAACGTCACGCAGGGCATCGTGCAGAATGCTCGCCCAGCGCTCGGCGCCGTTTTCGGTGTTGACCAGATCCTGGCGTATCTCGATGGAAACATGGGGTATCCCGGCGGCCTCGGCATGATGGTCGATGGTGTAGTCCGCCGGATGTTTGCCCGAGTAAGGCTCGTTGTCGCCGATGTTAAATCCGTCGGGATGAGCGCGCAGGTGCTGCATCAACGGCAGCGGAATACGCGGATCCTTGTCCCACAGGATACCCACATGCCAGGGACGCGAAAAGCCTGTCATTTGCGGTGTAAAACTGTGGATCGCGATGAAGGCAGGCACCACATTGTTTTCCCTGAAGCGCTGCAACGCCATGTCGATGGCTTTGCGATATGGGGTGTAAAAGCTTTGAATACGCTGGTTACGGTGCTCCTCGGACATGTTTTGATTGCCCGGAATAACTATGTTATCGCTGATTTCAGGCATCACGCTGTTATCTTCGAGGCTGCGGTTAAGATCGACAACCAGGCGCGAGTAGCCCGCCAGCACGGCGGTCGCGTCCAGGTGCTGCGAAAGATGATTGATTAATTTTCGGGTGCCGATGTCGTAAGCGATATGCTGTTCTAGCATCGCATCTTTGAGACCGAGATTCTCCAGCGCTCCCGGGATGACGTTGCTAACGTGATCGCCAACCAGCAGGATTTTGGCCTGGCCCTGTGCATTGATAATGGTGTATGGCGGAGGATCTTCGGGTCCGATCATTGATTCGATATGCTTCACTTTTCCAGCCAGGATTAAACCTGATGCCCGCAGGGGATTATTGGTTTGCGCAAAGCATAATGACTCCTTCTGCGTTGGTCCAGTAATCACTGCCGGATAGCCATCCCGATCCAGACTGCATGGGGTAACGCCGGTGCAAGCTGCGCACATGCGCAGTCTTGCCCTGTTTAGTTACGGCAGGAACCCTGGCACCACTTTCGATCGGTGGTATATTATGCGGCTCAGCCGGGGATTACCGAGTTAGCCATGCACGCAGAAACACAGGATCTCGACCGGATGCCGGTCGCTGAACAAAGTTCGATACTGGAGCAGGTGCCGATTATCGATGTCGCGCAGTTGTTCCACGACATTTCCGGCAATGCCGCCAGCGATGCGATCGATCAAATCGCGCAGGCCTGCAAGACCTGGGGTTTTTTCCAGGTGATCAATCACGGCATTAGCAGCGCCCAGATCGAGACGGTCTGGCAGCAGACCCATGCACTGTTCGCGTTACCGATTGAAGAAAAACTCGAGATCCTGCGCAGTCGGGAAAATCCCTGGGGGTTTTATAACAACGAGCTGACCAAAAATCAGCGGGATAAAAAAGAGGTATTCGATTTTACCCGTGAGGGCGTCGATCCGATATATGGTCAACGTAATCGATGGCCACAGGGTCGAGACGAATTCCGCAACACCATGATGGGCTACCTGGAGGCCTGTACCGAGCTTTCGCTGAAACTGCTCGAGGCCTTTTGTCTCGGCCTGGACCTGCCGGCCGATTTCATGCGTCGTGATTTTGCCGGTAATCACACCGGCTTTGTGCGTTTAAATTACTACCCGATCAAGGATCCACTGGCGGATTCGAGCGGTGATCATCAGGCCGGAGCCGATCTCGGTATCCATCATCACACTGATGCGGGTGGATTGACTGTTTTGCTGCAGGACCAGGTTAGCGGCCTGCAGGTTTACCGGGATGGGCTCTGGTATGACATTCCCACGGTCGAAGGTGCCATGGTGATCAATACCGGTGACATGATGCAGGTATGGTCCAACGATATCTACAAGGCCGCGATCCATCGGGTATTGGCGATGGATACGCGGGAACGCTATAGCATCCCGTTTTTCTTTAACCCGGCGGCAAACTGCAAGGTGAGCCCGTTACCCTCGGTGATCGACGAGCACAATCCGAGTCGCTACCGGCCTATCGAATGGGGCAGTTTTCGCGGCAAGCGTTCCGATGGGGATTACGCGGATTACGGCACCGAAGTGCAGATTTCCCAGTACAGGAAATGAAGTCTGCTCCCAATGCGGGGATTGACCCAGTAAATGAGCCGTTACCGCCCACCTGCCGCCGCCAAGTCGCCTTACATCACCCCTGAGGGAATGCGTGTCCTGCTGGACGAGCAGAAGTCGATCTGGCTGCGGCGCCGCGAAGTCGTTGCCGCCCTGTCGGCAGCCGCTGCCGAGGGCGATCGTTCGGAGAATGCCGAGTATATCTATCGCAAAAAGGAATTACGCGAGCTCGATCGGCGGATCCGCTACTTGCAAAAACGCCTGCCGGACCTCAACGTCGTCGAGCAAAAACCAGCGAGCTCGGAACGGGTATTTTTCGGCGCCACGGTAAGGCTCGAAGACGAGTCCGGGGCGAGCGTAACCTATCGCATCGTCGGCCCCGACGAGTTTGACCGTGAGGAACACTACATCAGTGTCGACTCACCGCTGGCGCGGTCATTGCTGAAACGTGAACTGGGCGAGGAGGTTGAAGTCGAAGTGCCGGACGGACGACTGTGTTACCTGGTTACAGAAATAAGCTATTGAGGCCTCGATGAAGATTACCCGATTTAAAACGCGCCGGTGGGCTCAGCGAAATGAGACGGATTGCGACGCTCGCATCCTGTTATGAAATACCCATCTCGACGCATATTTTTACCGAATACAGTTTGTCTATTGCCGGGTCTGAAGCCAACTGTATTTCAGTCGAACACATGCCCTGGAATGCGCCCCTGTTCAACGAACCGATGGAGCTCAAGGATGGCATGATTGCACTTCCCGAGCGCCCCGGCACCGGATTCAGTTTTGACAAGACAGCCGTAACACGCTTTAGTGTTGGTTAATGGCGTTCTCATCAGGAAAGAAATTTATCCGTAGAGTCATCGCGCAGCTCTTGTTCGTGGTCATGGCGTTGTTGTGCGCCAACACCGCCCAGGCATTTCTCAATCGAACCTATAGCACACTCGCAGCAGCAGCCGAGTTCAATGGTGATTTCATTGATATTCTGCAGCAGGGGAAGTTACGCATTTTAGTCACGCGTGATTACTCCCAGGCGGCCTACCTGCCCAGACAGGGATCGCCACTGGCAGAGCAGCAACGCATTGCCGAGGAATTTGCGCTCTCGCATGGGTTGATACCGGAACTGGTGATGGTGGATAACTTTGCCAAACTGCTTCCGGCGCTGGTTGCGGGTAAAGGGGACATTGCGATCAGCAACCTGACCATAAGCCCGCAGCGGCTCAAGACGATGGCCTTCTCGGTGCCACTGGATCACGTTTACGAGCAGGTAGTGGTCGCCAGCAACGACAAATCGATTCAACGGGTGCGCGACCTGAATGGCAAGTCAGTTATGGTGAATCGTGACTCGACTTTCTGGCATTCGCTCAACTGGCTCAAGCAGAATCGTTATCCTGACATTGAAATCCTGGAAATTCCGGATGGCGTGCAGACCGAAGAGGTGCTCGATTACCTGGTGTCGGGCAGGATCGATGCCACTATTCTCGATAGCAACCTGATGGATATCTACCTGACTTATCGCGATGACCTTCGTGTTGCTGCCAACTTCAGCGGCCAGCGCGATATCGGCTGGGGGATACGTAAGAATGCGCCGCAACTGCTCAGTGAGATCAATCGTTACCTGCAACTCGAGCACTGGGCCGAAGATCGCAACAAGCGCTATATGGAAGATTTCGATGCCATCAAGAAGCGGCGCGTATTAAGAGTGTTGTTGCGCAACAATGCGGCCTCTTACTTCCTTTATCGAGGAGAATTAATGGGTTTCGAATACGAGCTTGCACGTGAATTTGCCGACTATCACGGTCTGCGGCTGGAAGTAGTGGTGCCACCGAGTCACCGTGAACTGACCACCTGGTTGCTGGAGGGCAGGGCAGATATAGCGTTTGGATTTATCGAACCCGACCCGCGGCAGCGGCGACTCGGAATCGAGTTTTCAGAGCCCTATCATTACGCGCGGCAGCATATCGTGGTGCATAAAGATGACCCGGCAAGCTCGCTGTCGGAGCTCGACTATCGAACCATATTCGTGCGTCATCACAGTGGTTACTGGGAGCGGCTCTCCAGGCTACAGGAGGAAGGCGCGGGTTTTAGCCTGCGCTCAACCGACGATGCGGTCGAAACCGAGCAACTTATCCAGATGGTGTCACGTGGTAAATACAAGGCGACCATGGCCGATGAGCATTTGCTGGATATTGAACTGGCCAAGGCGGTTCAGGTGCGTTCAGCCTACGCTACCGACGAACTAGTCCCGCATGCGATTGCTTTGCGCAAACGTAATCCTGAGCTGAAACGGGCCCTCGATGCATTCGTTAAACAGATGTATAAGAGCGAGTTTTACAACCTTACCTATAACAAGTATTTCAAGAGCCGCCGCTCGGTACAGCGCCTGGCGCGTGGGCGGGTGGTTGATGCGCTCAAGGGGCAGATATCCCCCTATGACAAACTGGTACGCAAGTATGCGGACCATTATGGTTTTGACTGGCGCCTGGTAACCGCGCAAA
Source organism: uncultured Gammaproteobacteria bacterium (assembly GCA_963793595.1). GTDB lineage: Bacteria > Pseudomonadota > Gammaproteobacteria. Next base: position 9,118 of record CAWCBX010000029.1, read on the forward strand.
TGTATCAGGAAAGTAAATTCAATCCGAAGGCAAAATCACATGTTGGCGCGAAGGGATTGATGCAGTTAATGCCGCGTACCGCCCGGGCGATGGGGGTGAAGAATTCCAGTGATCCGGCGAACAATATTCAGGGAGGGATAAAATATCTCGACTGGCTGCGCGACCGATTTAATTCGAACCTGCCGATTTCGGAGCGGCTCTGGTTCACGCTCGCGTCTTACAATGCTGGCACCGGTCACGTACAGGATGCCCGTCGGCTTGCCAGGCAGTTGGGGCATGACCCGGATCGCTGGTTCGGACATACCGAGCAGGCGATGCTTTTGCTGTCGAAGAAGCAATACTCAAACAAAGCCCGCTACGGCTATGTCAATGGTAATGAGCCAGTCAACTATGTGCGCGATATCAAGCAGCGCTTCGAGGCCTACATAGATCTAAGTCGCGATATTGCCGAAAATCAAAACGCCCCGTCCCGGCAAAAATACCTCGGCCGTTTGCGCAATTTCCCCATTCATCCCCGAAATTTCCCCAGTCATTCCGAAAATTTCTCTTGTCATCCCCGCGCCAGCGGGGATGACAGAATATTGCGTAGCAGCGGCTGGGAAGAGGATTACTGCTTTAGAGGGAGGGCAGGTTAACCCATCGCCAGCGCTTTCAGGTCTGTCGATGGATCGGCGACTTCCTCCGCTGTCGGATGTTTGCCCGCTTCGATAATTTTCCTGCCGAAAGCGTATGACTTCGGTTCATTCATGGCATCTATCGCGAGCAGTTGCTGGTCACGGTAGTACCAGATCGACTGACTGCCGGGATTCACCCCGGGACGCAGCACGGTTTGACTGTAGCCGTGGTTGAGTCCGACAATCTGCAGTTTGCAATCATACTGGTCCGACCAGAACCACGGTAGCGCCGTGTAGGTAACTTTTTCCCCGGCCAGAACGCGTGCGATGAGATCACCCTGATCGGCCGCATTCTGTACCGATTCGAGACGAATATGCTGTTCATTTCGAACGAAATTGCAGCAGTCGCCGGCGGCGTAAATATGCGCATCGGAGGTCTGGCAAGTTTCACTTACGCTGATTCCATTTGCGCAATCGAGCCCTGCGGCCTGCGCGATTTCAGTATTGGGAATGCTGCCTATGCCGACCAGCACCAGGTCTGCATCGATGATATCGCCGGATTCCAGCTCTGCGCCACAGACCTTGCCCCCATCGCTCAGCAGCCTGGCCAGGCGCGTCGATTCATGCAGGCTTACCCCATGCGCGCAGTGCAGGTCGCGAAAGTAATCCGAGGTTGCTGCAGCGGCGACGCGTTGCAGAATGCGATCAGCCATTTCCAGCACGGTGACTTCGAGCCCGAGCTTACGCCCGACAGCTGCCGCTTCGAGGCCGATGTATCCGCCGCCGACGATGAGCAGTTTACGCCCGGCCTGAAATTCAGGTGACATCCTGTCGATATCGTCAATGCTGCGCAAGGTGAAGACGCCGTCAAGGCTGCCGCCAATCTCGGCCGGTAAAGTGCGCGCGCGGGAGCCGGTGCACAGCAGCAGTTTGTCGTAATCGATGCTTTCACCGCTGCTGCTGATGACCTGCCTGCGCTCGCGATCGATAGTATCTATGCGAGTGTCCAGGCGCAGCTCTACTGCCTGGTCTGCGTACCATTGCAGCGGGCGAATGAACAGGCGTTCCCGTTCGAGTTCGCCGAGCAGATATTTCTTCGACAGGGGCGGACGCTGATAGGGCGGGTGTGATTCTTCGCCGACCAGCAGTAGTGGTTGTTCACTGCCAAGCGCCACATGCCGCGAGATGAATGAGGCTGCCGCCTGACCCGCACCAACAATAACGATTGGGGCGGTCAATATCTACTCCGGCTCAGGTACGTGCAGTACCAGCCCGTCCAGTTCGGCCGACGCGATTATCTGGCAGCTCAGGCGGCTGTTGTCTTCGCGCTCGACATCGGTCATTTCGAGCATGGTGTCTTCGATATCGTCGATTTCACCGGTTTTTGCCAGCCATTCCGGCGCCACGAATACATGACAGGTGGCGCAGGAAAGGCAGCCACCGCATTCGCCCTCGATATGTGGGACGTTATTGGCGGTCGCGGCTTCCATCAGGTTCAAGCCGTCTTTGACGTCGGCGGAGATTTCGCTACCGTCTTCCATTTTCCAGGTGATATTAGCCATAGGTTTGCGCTACTCAGAGTGGATTTCAAAATCGCGTAATGTATCCTTTTTTTATACTAATGTCTTTCGAATTTCTTGCGCTTCTAATTGGCTGCTGCGGCCTCTTCTGCGCGTCGCTGTATCAGTTTCCATAAGGTTTCGATATGTTCGCGGGTGGTGGCCTCGACACCGATTGAGACTCGCACCATCCAGCGGCCATCGAGCATCGACGGGCTCATAAACGCGTCTCCGGACTGGTTGATTGTATTGACCCAGGCGAGCGTGTGTTGATCGAGCGCATCGCCTTCGAGCCCCGGGGGCTGGTGGCGGATGCAAACGGTTTGTAATTTAACCGGTGCGAGTACATGCCAGTTATCGGTCTGGCCGACCTGCCCGGCAAACCATCGGGCGTTGTCGAGATCGCGGCGCAGGCGCGCGCGGATCGAGTCGATGCCATCGATGCCGAGTTGGTACCAGAGTTTCAAGGCGCGGAAACGGCGGCCTAGCGGAATGCCCCAGTCGCGATACTGTTTAACCTCGTCATCCACGGTCGAGCGCAGGTAGCTGGGATTGGTCGACATTACCCTGATCATGTGTTGCACATCACGCACGTACAGCAATGAACAGTCGAGTATCGTGCCCATCCATTTATGCGGATTCCAGGCAATCGAGTCGGCTGCCTCGACGCCTTGCCACAGGTGACGGCATTCGGGCAGTAACATGGCGCTACCGGCCATGGCGGCATCGACGTGCAGCCAGATATTTCTGGGGCCCGTTATTGCGGCGATGTCAGCAACCGGGTCGAACGCGGTAATCCCGGTGGAACCGACCGACGCTACCACCGCAGCCGGTTTGCGACCCGCTGCGATATCATCTTCAATCGCTGCCACCAGGCTGTCCGCCTGCATCGAATGTTCCACCGGATCCATGTCTACCAGGCGCAGGTTGTCTCTGCCAAATCCCGCGAGCAAAGCGGCCTTGACCACAGATGAATGCGCCTCCGCAGTGGTATACACCACGAGGGGTTGATCCTGCGCCTGCAGACCACCGCTATTTTGTGCATAATTGCTGGCGCGCTCGCGGGCCAGCAGCAGCGAGGTCAGGCACGAGGTAGAGGCAGTGTCCTGGATGCAGCCTTCCCAACTGTCGGTAAGCCCGGTTAGCTGACGCATCCAGTCGCATACGACTTCCTCGACCTCGGTCAATGCAGGACAACTCTCCCAGGAAATTCCGAGCGTACCGAGACCGGAACTGGCGATATCGCCGAGTACCGATGCCAGTGATGCATTCGACGGGAACCAGCCGTAATGCATTGGATGCTGTACCTGGGTGATACCGGGAACGATATTCTGTTCGAGATCGCGCAACATGGCTGCCGCCGTTAACGGCGACTGCGGCGGGGTAGACGGCAAGCTGTCGCGCACTTCCCCGGGTGCGACCTGAGCACGAACTGGTCGTTGTTCCAGGTTGGCTCGATAATCGGCTATCCAGTCGATCAGCTCGTGACCCGCCTGGCGAAATTCATCTGGTGTCATAGAATTACTCGAAACCAACAAGATAGGTTTTAAAATTAGAATTTTCAGGTATCGTTGGTTTGCGAGTCTAGCAATATTCGGCATAAACAAAAATGAACAAAAAGATCAGGATTGCGATTCTGGATGCGGTGCCCGAGAGTTACTGGGCCGATGATCACGGCATTACAGATGCGCAAAAATTTATCGACCTGCTGCAACCGCTGAATGCGGCTGCCCGTTTCGATGTATATTTCACGTCTAACAACCAGTTTCCAGACAATATAGATGGCTACGATGCAATCCTGGTTACCGGCAGCCCCTGTAGTGTGCATGATGATCATGAATGGATTAGCAGGCTGGTTGATTTGATCAGGTCCGCTGCTGACAAGAGGCTGCAGGTAATCGGATCCTGCTTCGGCCATCAACTGGTTGCGCGGGCCTTTGGCGGGGACGTCGGCTATAACGAGAAAGGTTGGGCGATCGGTAACTATACCGTCCATATTGACCGGGCTTACGACTGGATGCAGCCGGGTGCAAACAGGACCGGGTTGTATCACTTTAACCAGGAACGCGTGACACGATTACCGGATGGCGCACTGTCGTTTGCGCGTACTGACGAGTATGATGACTACGGCTATACGCTGGGTGACAATATCATGTGTTTTCAGGGACATCCCGAACAACCGCGACGTGCGATGGTTAATTTCCTGCGCGCCACCGATAGCCTGTCGCCCGACGAGCATGCCAGGGCTGCCCGCTATATTGACGAGGGAGAGCCTGACGCGCACATCTGGGGTCAATGGATGATGCGCTTTTTCCTGTCCGGCGCGTGATAACAGTTAACCTGGAGATTATTATGAGACTTTTCTACCTGCCCGTATTTGTCGCTTGTTACGTCACTTCATTGCAGGCTGCCGATCTTGAAAACGGCGCCGATCTGCATTTCGAAAACTGCACTGGCTGCCATGATTCGACGGCTTACACCGGTGACAAGCGGAAGGTCAAATCCCTGGCGCGGCTGGGTACGCAGGTGCGTTTTTGCAGGGACAATCTCGGATTAACCTGGTTCGATGATGAAGTGGATGACGTCATCGGTTACCTGAACAAGGAGTACTATCACTTTTAGATTCCAGTGCCTCAATTTTACAAATTGGTTTGCAGCCGGTTTATGTGAATTATTTTCTACAGCCCTTTATTAACAGAGTTATCAGGCCAACCTGATAACATGATTAGAAGGCCAAAGGTTTTTTAATCAGACTGTAATGTGAAAAAAACTTCCGATTTGTGTGGACTTTGGCCTGTCTTCGCTATAGGGTGGCCCCAGCTAAAAAGCCAGTCTATTATTTACATCCTACATTTCGCCGTTTTATTCGTAATACCTCGTCCTGCAGTTTCTAAGTCACAGCCTCCATTTTTACGCTATTCAAGCCTCTTAAGGGCACTATTACATTTAAAATTTAGGAATTATTATGTCTGACACAGTCAAAGGAACCGTAAAATGGTTCAACGAAGCAAAAGGTTTTGGTTTTATTGAGCAGTCATCTGGCCCAGATGTCTTTGCTCATTTTAGCGCGATTGCGAGCTCCGGCTTCAAAACGCTCGCCGAAGGTCAACAAGTTGAGTTTACGCTTACCCAGGGTCAAAAAGGACCGCAGGCCGAGAATATCGTAGCCGTCTAAACGAATACTTCGTTTTACTAAAGAGGCAAGTCTTTCGAGACTTGCCTTTTTTTTGGTCTACTAAGTATGGTGAAATAGTCTGGACTCGAGCTACAGATTTTAAAGGTTTAGATAGTGTCAAATTTTACCCGAAAGCAAAAGCCAGCTAACCAGAAAATGAAAAAGGACCCGGCTAATTCGAGGCTACTGATATGAGTGTTATGGCTTTCTTTAGAATGAAACGAATATTTTTATTATGTGCAATATTTTGTGCAGGTTGTGATTTCCCTCCAGAAGAAGCCGCGAACATTCGGGAACTATTGCAGGCACAGATTTCTAAAGGACAGGTATATATAAATCACTCATCTACAGAATTGTCATATGTAATAAAAAATTCTGAATTCACTACGCGCTCTGCCACGGAAAAAGAAAAGTTAATTAGCAGTGTTACAAAGGAGGCGCTTGAAGTCCTTGCAAAGTATCGAAACTATAAATACATCAGAATATACTTCCTTGGAGATGGTACAACTGGAATCGATAAGCCTTACATATGCCAAACAACTTACAACGCGTGTTTAATTATAAAGAAACAAGAAGAGCCATAACAAACAAATGCTAACCGAACCGGCTTGCGCCAGACCGCTGAATTGAGCGTTAGGCTTTTAACAAACCAGGAAATCATAGATGTCTTTTTTAACCGCCTTTTTTTATGACAGGGTCATGGCTAAAACGGAAGCAGCATGCCTGAAGGAATGGAGGCATGGACTTCTCAAGCAGGTTAGCGGTGAAGTACTGGAAGTTGGCGCTGGGACTGGAGCAAACATTAAGCTTTATTCTGACAATGTTAGCAGGCTTGTTCTTACTGAACCTGACCAACATATGCGCAAGCTTTTAAAGGAACAGGTAAGTAATCACCAGCAGGGAAATGTCAGTGTGACCGGTGGGACAGGGGAGCAAATCGAGGCTGATGACGAGTCATTCGACTATGTCGTGTCATCACTGGTTTGCTGCTCGGTAACGGATCTAAAAGCCTGTTTAAGTGAAATCAGGCGAGTATTGAGACCAGGGGGAGGCTTCGTTTTTCTGGAGCATGTTGCAGCTCCTGACGGCACCTCGAGAAGGCGATGGCAGAATATAATAAACCCGGTATGGAAAACATTCATGGGGAATTGTCATCTGAACAGGGAAACGGAAACGGCAATAGTAAGTGAGGGTTTTGATATTATTCAAATTGACAGGGAAAGCATGCCCAAAGCCCCGTCAATTGTTCGTTCCACGATACGTGGTATTGCAATAAAAACCTGACAGGAAAATGCAGTCTGGCTCAGCTAAAGTCAGGTCGCTGCAAGCTTTCAATTGATTGCGAGCTAACAAAGCTGAGCGGGTACGAAAAAGGCGACCTTTCGCTATAAGAGGGATCGTGTGCGTCGCGGTATTGTCAGTGCCAACAGGAACGCAAAGACATAGACACCGATATAGATGCCGAAGCAGATTTTGTTCTGCTGCAAAATTCCGGCGGGGTCGGTGTCGATTAGAATGGTCGAGATAATAGTGATTCCCGCTATGCCGCCAAGGTAGCGCATCGTCGACAGGATGCCAGCGGCTACGCCGCTTTGTTCGGGTAGCACGGCCGACAATGCGGCGGACTGCGCGGGTCCTGTCACCATACCGATTCCGCTGCCGACCAGCGCCAGTGATATCGGTATCCATAACAATGCAGTGGAACCGGCCGTATACAACAGCATGATCAAGCCTGTAATGCTGACGCACAAGCCGCTCAAAATAGTGCTGCGCACACCAAAATGTTCTCCCATGCGCCCACCCACCGGGGCCAGGAAGACCATGAAAATCATCATGATGAGCAGGATCTGCCCGGTTTGTCCCGGGTCAAGCAGGTACCATTCCCTGAACAGAAAAGGGAGCTGAAATAACAACGCATACATGCCGAGATTTTGCAGGCCTACAATAACGCCACCAATCACGAAGGGGCCGCGGCGAAACAATTGAATATCAACGAGAGGATGCCGCGTAAATCTTTCCCAGCGGATAAATACGGCGAGACCAAGGCTGCCGAGGAGAACGGCGACGAGTGGCCAGAACTCGTCGCTTTTGAGTCCAACCACGAGTATGCCGAGGCTTATGGCCAGCAAGCCCATACCGATAAAATCGAATCGGGGTCGCTCTGCGTGGCTATCCTGGGACTGGTGAACGTAAGAGGTATCGCTCTTGACCAGCACCCAGGAGAGTAGCAGCAGTGGCAGGTTGACCAGGAAGATTGCCTTCCAGCCAAAATGTTCGGTCAGAATTCCGCCGATCATCGGCCCCACCGCGGCCGATGCGCTCAGCATTGCCCCGAAATAGCCGAATGCGCTCGATCGCCTGTTTTCAGGGATAACATTACGCAATAGCGCCATCGCGTTCGGCACCAGCATTGCGCCACCGGCTGCCATCAGTACACGAGACGCCGCGACGACCGGTAAATAGGGCGCGAGGGTTGCAATCAGGGCGCCGATCGCGAACAGGCTCAAACCAATCATGAATGCCCGCCGTCTGCCCACTATGTCGCCGAGCTTTCCCGCGGGACTTTGCAGGATAATGTTGACCAGCAGGTAAGAAGACACCAGCCAGAGCGTCAGATCGCTGGAACCGACCTGGAAACTTTCACCCATCGCCGGTAACGCAACCGCAATCATCGTCGAATTGAGCGGGGTTAGTGCCGCACCGAGTGTCAAGGCGACGATAAATCGTTTCGCGGGTGTTTTGAGAAGGTCAGAATTCAAGCGTAGCCGCCTTCATGCAATATGCAGGCTAGGAATGGGTAGTGATGGCGCGACACTGGAGTAATACGAGGCGGTCGGCTGCCATTCCCCATTCCATGTCCAGGTCTTTGCCATAAACTGCTTCGCATTGCAGTGCCAGTTGGTGCAGGTTTTGCAAATCGTCGTCCTCGAGGATCTTTGCATTGGCTTTATCTGTCGGAACCTCGATTTCTTCGGTTCCACCCTCGGCCAGCAAACGCAGTGCGATATCCTTGTCGCCTACGCGGCACTCGAGAATCTCGCCTGCGGGGCTGAGACGGTAATAATCGGGAATTACCAGTCCCGCTACCACGACTTCGCCGAGACCCCAGGCAGCCTCGATCACGCGTTCTTCTGCGCCGTTGAGCGGATTGCGGGTGAACATTACCCCGGCTGATTCGGGATTGAAAAGTTCCTGTAGTACGATGCCCATGCTGGGCGCGCCCACCACCCCCAGTTTTTCTCGATACGATGCAGCCGACAGGCTTAGCGCGGACTGCACGACTTCGGTGATGGCCGCTGTTAACTGCGAGAAGGTCGTAACGTTCAGGATGGTGGCATGCTGGCCGGCAAAGCTCGCTGCTTCCGAGTCTTCACCGATCGCCGAGGAACGTACCGCGATCGGCTTTTGCATTTGTGCAAATGCGGCTTCCAGGTGCGCCAGCACGGTCGCATCCTTGCGCATTACTGCTTCGACCCACTCGAAGCTCAACGCATATCCGGTGGGCGCGTCGAGACCGGCGCGCAACGCCGTGCCAAGGTGCACGGCCTTGCCACCGAACTCCGCTTCGTCCTGCGCCTCGTTTAACGGCAGTAGTTCTATGAGAGCACCTCAACGGTTCCGCTAGTACCGTCGACACGCACCCTGGCACCGTCGGGAATCAACCGGGTTGCGTTGCGCGTGCTGACCAGTGCCGGAATACCGTACTCGCGCGCGACGATGGCGGCGTGTGAGAGCTGTCCCCCGCGATCGGTTACGATGGCGCCCAGCATCGGCATTACGACGTTAAAGGCTGCGGAAGTGTTTTTGGTAATCAGCACATCGCCCGCTTGCAAGCGTTGAAAATCAGCCGGGCTTTGAATCAGACGCGCGATGCCCTCGTAGATTCCAGCACTGACAGCGAATCCCCTGACGACCTGGTCCGGTGTGGCTTCTGCAGTTGGTGGGTCGGATAGATTTCCAAGTGCGGCACCGATCGCGGCGGCGCCGGGACGCGCATCTTCCGGCAAGGCTTCGAGCGGTGGTGGTGGCTGGGGAGGTGGTCCCAGAAACGGCGGCACATCGTCGGTGGTGGTGTTGTTGTACCAGTCTTCGCGTTCCTGCAATTCCGCGACTGTGACACCGTTTTCTCCACGCAGCAGCGCGACCATTTCCTCGTGGGATGCGTGCAACAGGGTATTTGCTTGCGGCAGGCGACCTTCGGCTTGTAGACGTTCCCCCGCTTCCAGCACCGCGCGCCGGGACAAACCGAAGGCCCGGGCTTCGTTATAGACGCCACGTTCATCACGCAGGCGGTTGATGAGGCGTGCTTCATCGAGCAGCGTATCGAACTCGTCGCGATGTTCGGGCGGAATCTTTAGTCGCAGCGCTTGCCGGGCTTGCGCAAGCGAAGTTTGATTCTCGTCGATCGCGCTCCCGGCCAACGCGCTAAAGATATTGGCGACCAGGATTTCAGGCATTTCCAGGGCGTAACGTTCGGTAATGTCATAGCCGGAAGTGAGTTGCATGCCGACGATCTGCAGATAGTTGTCGACGGCTTTGCCGATGCCTCCGCTCTGCGAACGCAGTGCTTCCAGTGCTTCCACCGATGGCATATCGCGAAATTGATCGGCGTCGATGCCGGCCTGCTGTAAGAGTAGCGCGATCTGTTCGAGTTCGTCGGCGGCGAGTCCTCGTGAAACAGGTGAAGAGCCTTTTAGCAGGTTGAGTACTTCGCCGGGTGAAGCGCCGCTCCACTGGCAGACATTGCCAGCATATAACCCGACTGGAATAAGCGACGGAATGGTGAAGATATGATGGCGGTATAACATCTCCCCGACATTCTGATAACAGTCGGTCATATGCTCGATCAAGTCTTCGTTATCCAGGGATGCAGGGTTTATGGACTGCAATTCCAGGTTGCGGCGAATGGAATCCGGCTTGATCTCCTCGTCCCAGCGTTTCAGGTCTTCGCGCCACAGCTTATTCTCAATCGCCTGTTTCCCCTTGCGGATGCGTGCAAGCAGCTCCGGCTGTTCGAAAAACCCTGCTGGTGGCGGTCCGGGTTGCGCATCTTCGGGGGTAAAGGCGAGTATCGGTTTACTGTAGGAGAAACCGTGGATACTTGCCGACTCGAGGTGACTTAGCAGCAAACCGAAGCGTTCGGTACCTTCCTTGAAGCCACGCAGGAAGGAGTCGCCCATGATGCTCGAAGTATAGGCTGACAAAGGTTTCGAAAAATGGGTCGTATCCAGTTCCCAGGTTCCAGGGCCCGGTGCTTCGAAAACTCTAGTGCTCATGCTGTGCTCCCCCAGGAGAATAAACCTGTTTTTTTTGCTTAGTTATTCTGGCAAAAGACGAACAATGTTAGCTGCTAAGCTGAACCTTGGCAATTTGCCACGGTGGTCGGCGAACAAGTGGTCGGGAGGATGACGCGGATGTTACCACCTGCCGATGATGATTCCATGTGCTTCGTCCCGTGCGGGGCCCATGCCCGCGAGATTTTCATAGGGCACACCGACTCGCGGCTTCAGTCGGCGTCGCGAATCAAGCACTAGTTGCTGCATAGCGGCACGAATCTTTGCATAGGCCGGATCGTCGCCGAGGTCGATCAGTTCATGCGGATCTTTTTGCATATCGAATAACTGCGGGCGAAACAGGGTATGGTGAATGTATTTCCAGCGCTTGTCGCGAATCATCAGCGCGCGGCAATCATAAGGCGCCAGCTTGAGTGAGCTGCGCGGTCCACGTTCGGAATAATCGATCTCGCTGAGCGCAAACCGACGCCAGTCGCCGGGTGCGATTTTCGAGCGCAGCAACGGCATCAGTGATTGACCCTCGATGCGCTCGTGGTTGATGATGCCGCCGGCATATTCGACGAATGTCGGCAGCAGGTCGACCGCTTCGACCATTTCGCTGCATACGTTGCCGCGAGTATCGTCGGCGGTGGCATTCGGATTGACGATGATCAGTGGGATTTTGGCCGAGGCTTCGTGGAATAAATCCTTTTCTCCAAGCCAGTGGTCGCCAAGGTACTCGCCGTGATCGCTGGTAAATACAATCATGGTTTGTTCAAACACCTGGGTTTGTTTCATATACTCGAACAGGCGTCCAAGCTGATCGTCGATTTGCCTTACCAGTCCCATGTAAACCGGAATTACACGCTCGCGCACATCGTCACGGGCGAAACTTTCACTGTATTCCTGTTCCATGAAGGCCGCGTAAACCGGGTGCGGGTTGTCGAGTTCCCGGTCGGAGCGTTGCACCGGCTGAATATCGGTGGCTTTATACAGGTCGTGATACGGTGCCGGGGCGATCAATGGCCAGTGCGGTTTGATGTATGAAAGATGCAGGCACCAGGGGCTGTCGCCATCCTGTTGATCCAGGAATTCGATGGCGCGGTTGGTCAGATAGGTCGTTTCTGAATGTTCTTCGGCAACGCGCGCCGGGAAAATCGAATTGCGCAACCGCCAGCCGGAACGAATGTTGCCATCCTTGTCTTCGCCGCTATTGGCGTAATCCAGCCAGGGATTGCTGCCCGCATAACCCTGGCTGTTGAGGTGGGCGGTATAACCATGATCCTCTGGTACTCGCGTGCCTGGATACAGACCCTCGTGCAGTTCGAAGGGCTCAAAGCCACCACTGCGGGCACAGCGCGCGTAATCTGAATCGGGGTTAATACCGAGCGCGCATATCTCCGTATGGCTTTTACGGTTGTGGGCCTTGCCCACCAGCACACTGCGATATCCCGAAGGTTTCAGATAATCGGCAATGGTCAGTTCATCGATTCGAGTTGGATCCTGGTTGGCCATCACGCCGTGACTCGACATGTAGCGTCCGCTATAAAAGCTGGCGCGAGACGGTCCACAAAGCGGTGCCTGGCAGTAAGCATTGTCGAAGCGCACCCCGCGCGCGGCCAGCGCGTCGATATTCGGTGTATTGAGTTTCTGATGCCCGTAGCAGGACAGGTAGTCCCAGCGTAGCTGGTCGCACATTATAAAGAGGATGTTTTTCGGCATAAACGGGCTGCTAATAAATGGCTACTTCTCCGAGCAACCAGTCAACCTTGTCATCACCTTCGACGCTTAAACGTTTGCGGGTCTGGTAGTTAAGCTGTGGGGTGGTCTTGAGTAGCTGAAGGTAGGCACTGGCTTCGACCGAGATCAATCCACAATCGGTGGTTGCGGTCATTTCGACGGCCTGACTCTCGGTGTAGGGGCGCCATCCCAACTCATCGCCGTTGACAATTTTTTCTTCGCCGCCGTCGGCATCGATTATCGAGCCGAAACCTTCGACAAAAATATACAGATGTGAATCATCCAGCAACAGGGTCTTGCCGCCTTCGACCACCGTCCATTGGGCGATACGTGAAATCTTGTCCGTTACCGTAGACGACAATTCGGCGAACTGGGGCAGCAGTTTGATCACGGGACGCAGTAACCAGCGATTTTCGAGCATGTCCTGTAAACCGCTGTAACGAATAAAATTGCGGAAGGTTTCTTCGGCAAAAACACAGACGGTAACCGGTGTCCTGGCGACCACGCTGGCATTGCGAATCCCGGAGCCCGTAAGCACCGCCATTTCACCGATAATATCGCCGGCTTGCAACATCGCCACCGACTCGCGCTTGTCATCACGGACCCGCACCACTTCGCAATAGCCAGTCAGGATCAGGTAAACCGAACCATGGGTTGCGGCTTCCTGCACAATAATTACGTCCTCGGTGTTATAACGGTAAATTTCCTGCTCCGCGAGCAGATTGCGCATCCAGCGATTCGGGAATGGCTGTCCAAGCCAGAGTGTCAGGTAGTGGTTGATCTGCGAGGTGTATATCATGCTGTCACCTTCGAGCAGGGTGTAGCGTTTACCTGAGCTGGCGAGAGAAAAAGTCGTCTGCAGCGCTGACGGCATTTTATCGACATGTACGAATACGACCCGTTCGGCTTCAGATTTCAATGCGTCGGCAGGGTCGCCATGAATTTCGCCGGCACCGCCGTCGGCGATTAACAGATGAAATGACTGTTTGTACAGGCGTTCCAGGTTCTCAACTGTCGCTGTGCGTACGATGCCGGATTCACCCATTTTGCGCACCGCGGCCATATTCTGGTTGTCACCGACGATGCAAACATCGCGAAACTGTCCTTTGTGAATGGTTGAAAAAGTGGCGCCGATGGTCGGAATACTATGCACGGTATTATGGACTTCGATATTGAGTCCGTAGTAGTTGATGGTGTCGCCAGGTCGAACCGGGATTAACTCGAAGTGTTCTGCCACCGTGTCGAGTTTCCAGCCGAGACTGCAGCTCAGCTTTTCCATCGCCATGGTGAAGATTTCCTCGGTGGTAATGACTTCGACACGGTGCGGCATTTCCATTAGTGGAAACATCGAACAATGGTCGTCATGCAAATGGGTTAAAAATACTGCCGATACCTGGTTCTTGGAAATCCCACGCGCAAACAGGTGTTGATCCAGGAACGGGATCGAGTCTATCAACAGGTAATCACCGTTGTAACAAAGTGCCAGCCCGGTGCAAGGTTCCTCGGTGGAAAATCCGGACGCGCCGCCAAGTACCTCGATGCCCAGTTTGGCCAGGCCACCGGGGACATAGTCGATTGGCACCGGGTAGGGCGGAACAACTTCGCTGTCTTCGTTCAGGTCAACGTAAACATCTCCACCACGATTCGCCACCAGGTAGCGATCGACACCTTTGCGTTCAATGACAAAATCTCCCGCGATAGCCTCGTTGTTGGTAAAAGGCACCAGGTTGAAGAACTCTTCGACCTTTATCGCCTTGCCGGCGTCGTTCTTGATGGCTACCGCCTCGGATACACCCAGCCATTCATTTTTAAGAGCGTCTTCCGTACCCCAGTTGTCGAGTTCCTCGCGGGTGGGCCCGAGCAGGGTGTAACGCAATAAACGTAAAGCCTGGCTAATCGATTCGGCATCGCCTACCAGGTTGAGTTTGCGCTTGTCGGCCAGTCCTTTGGCGACGAATAGAAAAAAGTACAGCGGGAATTCGAGGTTATTGAGCAGCGAGCTGCTCTTTTCGCGAATATCGGTAAGTACCAGGGTGTCGAAGCGGGAGATACCCTCGCGCAGCAAACCCTTCAGTACTTCAGGAGGTTGTCCAAACAGAATGACTTCAGCATCGCCAGTGACGATTCTGCTGCCAGCTGCAGGGGTTAAAACTTGTGGTTCAGCCATTTTCCTGATAATTATCCGCTGAACATCAAAGTGTACCCTGACGAGCACGGCGGCGAAAGACGAATATACGCCCGGGTAGTTGTAATTAATTCGTCTTGCAAACCCGGTATTTGGAACTAGGGTTTCAAGCGGTACTGGAAAAGCTCTTCATAGTAGGGGCGTGCCTGCAGCGAAATTTTTCCGTCTTTTGCGGAGAGTTGATAATCCTTTTCGTGATAAGCCGCGAATCCGCTCGAATTCCAGACCGAGTCATACCAGTACTTTGCCCAGACCCCGTCACTGTCGCGCGCGCCTTTGGGCCAGTTCAGCATAGCGGGGACAAACTCGATCTCGAGCCTGGCACAAATTGCTTCGAGCATGCCCCGCGGATCAAGCAGGAACTCGCGGCTGTCGATCACCAGCGGAATCTCTTCACTGATGTGCCGTACATGATCAAACAGTTCGGCCTGTTGAATGAAGCCGATGTCTTCGAGCGTCGCGTCACTGCGTACCGCGGCATAGGATGCAATCACGGCCTCGGGTTCGCGGATCAGGAAGCAGTTTACCAGTGATGATAGCCAGGCACGATCGAGTTCCGGTAGCAAATGCAGGGTCATATGTTTCTGGTAAAAAATTTTCCTGTCGCCCGGGATATCACCGATGCAACGCGCGATGATCGCGTTTGCATCGGTGCCCTGGTCGGCTATCACTTCGGCCGCCCCCGGGTGCGGGATTCCGGTGGCATCGCAGGTAGTAGCCATACAGTGGCTCATCCCAAACCACGCAGTCGTCACGATTTTCCCAGGCGCGCATCAGCGCTGTCGAAATGTTACGTGGCCCCGACCACATTGCTATACGCAAGGGGTTTAAGTGCATTCCTGTTCAAGCATTGCGAGGTATAGCTGTTGCAGCTTCTCAACCATCGGGCCACGCTCGCCATCACCGATAATGCGGCCATCGATTTCACGCACCGGCGCAAGCCCGGCAAAAGTGCCGGTAACGAAAGCTTCATCGGCACCGTAAACATCGGTCAGGCTGAAATTTTTCTGGCGCACTGGAATCTGGTTTTGCTCGCATAAAGCAATGACATTGCCACGGGTTATGCCACCGAGGCAGTAATCGCCGCTCGAAGTCCAGACTTCACCCTTGCGCACGATGAAAAAATGGGTTGAATTACAGGTCGCGACAAAACCGTGTGGATCAAGCATCAGCGCTTCATCGGCCCCGGCCTTGGCCGCCTGAATACAGGCGGTTATGCAATTCAGCTTGGAGTGACTGTTGAGCTTTGGATCCTGTACGTCCGGGTAGCCACGGCGCACATGTACGGTAAACAACTTGATACCCTTGTGTGCGGTCTCCGGTAACGCGGTTTTGTACTCCGGGATAATGACGATGGTTGGCGGGGTGATGGTAATACGTGGATCCTGGTATGGTGTGGCCTTGATGCCGCGGGACACCATCAACCTGATGTGGACGCCATCCTGCATGCCATTTTTTTCGAGCAGACGGTACAGTCGTTCGCGCAGTTCTGCGGCAGAAACCTCCATTTCCATATCGAGAGCCTTTGCACCTTCGTAAAGGCGATCGAGGTGCTGATCCAGAAACGCGATCTTACCCTGGTGCACGCGCAGCCCTTCCCAGACCCCGTCACCGAGTACAAAGCCGCTATCGAAAACAGAAACCTGCGCCTGTTCGCGGGCGAAAAACTCGCCGTTGATATCGATGATGATGTCCGCGTTACGCGGATCATCCTGATACTCATGGGTGCCTTTGGTTTGTTTATTCATCGGTACTTCCCAGTTCAAATTCTTCGCCCAGGCTGGTGACGCTCAGGTAGCCGGCCCCGTCGCGCTCGAGCTCCTGCGCCAGATTGAGTAAATCGTAAAACGCGCTGCGGCTGATTAATGCATCGAGACCATCGCGAACATGTATATAAGGTCGGGGTATATTGCTGTCGGCGTCGATTTCAACCCGGATCGCGTGCTCATGATCGGCAACGATGCGCTCGCCAAGGTTAGTAGTAAAGACGATGGCCTGTTGGCCGTCAGCCTCGATATTCTCGACCAGGGTTGCGATAAACGGGGCGTCCTCTACCTCGATGCGTAGTTTTTCGGCGGGAGTGACGAGAAAATATTCTTCGTCCTCGCGCCGCAAAATGCTGGCGAACAGTTTTACCATGGAATCGCGCCGGAAGCGCCGCTGCTGGTGGAACCAGCTGCCATCGGCGGCAATGCGGATATCGATTTCACCCTGGTAGTGTGGATTCCAGTCTCGCCTGGCAGCGCTGATTGCTTCGCCGGCTTTGATATCTGCGAGAATTGTATCGAGTTCGGACATCGCCCAATTCTGGAGCCATGGAATTCAATGCGCAAGATATTTAGCTTACGGTCGCGCAGCCGAATGGTAATCTTGCGGCATTGCGCAGAGGTAAGAATATCGGCAAGATGGCGTGCGCGGTTATAGCTGACCGCTACGCTTCCCCAGGTTCGAGGAGGTCAAGACTAAATGCGTTCGGCAGTAGAAAATTTGATAGAGGTTTCATGGCGTGCCGTGCTTGCGCGACAGGATTGCAGAAGCGGGCGTGCGGTAACCCGACCGCCCCTCGAAGCGCTTCTCCGGGAGCGGCTGGAATCACGTTTTGAGGATGATTTTCCAGTACTCGCATACCTCGATGCCGCCCTCGATCTGGCCGCGAATTACGAACTGGCGGATCTCGCATCAGGTTTGCGCCCGGTCCTGGACCAGGTCAGGTGGTCCCAGAATCCCGGCTATACAGATGCCAATGTAAGCAAGGCTTTTCTCGATGGTTATGCCTATGCCGGGCTATCGGGGCCGGATTGTCCGGTGTTGTGTGAGGTGCCGAGATGCGGCTATGTTCTGTTGTCGCCCGGGGTAACCTACCAGGATCACAATCACGAACCCAGGGAAGTTTACCTGGTGCTGACGCCGGGAGCTCAGTGGTGCCTGGACAGCGGCGCATGGTTCGACGTTTATCCGGGTGATTTGATATTTCACGAACCCTGGCAAATGCATGCGATGCGCGCGGGAGATCAACCGTTACTGGCTTTTGCCGCCTGGCTCGAAGGCGGTGATCGAAAGGCTATTCGCATTTGAGTTTCGGATAGTGGGAATGGTGCTGAACCAACCTGAAACTGATTCTGCGACTTCGCATCGTGGTAAATATCAGGCTACCTAAAGTAAAAAAGATCCCTTATAATTTTTTTACTTGCATAACAGGGGAGGGGAAAGTCGAGCATGAAACGAAGAGGATTCGTCAAGTTATGTGCCTCCGCAGTCGCCAGTGTCACTGCCACTCCCGAGCTACTCGCCAGTGGTCATCAACAATATCATCGTTATGCGCGGGTCGCGTTAGTTGATCCATACTCCAGCGAACCGGTCCGCGCCGCGTCGCTGGATGTCGGTGAAACCTACCTGTTCCACTATCCGTTCGTATCCACGCCGTGTTTTTTAATTGACCTGGGTAAGCCGGTAACTTCACGTAGTAACCTGAAAACCCGCGATGGTGAACGCTATCGCTGGCAGGGTGGTGCCGGATCAAACTACTCGGTGGTCGCGTTTTCGGCGATTTGCGCGCACAAGCTGAGCCATCCCGCACCATCGGTAAGTTTCATCAATTATCAGCATGGTGAAGTAAGGTTTCGTAACAGTTTCGATGAAATCGAGCAGCGCAGCGGTGTTATCCGCTGTTGTTCGGAAAACAGCGTATATGATCCCGCGCATGGCGGTCTCGTGCTGGGTGGTCCGGCGCCACAACCGCTCGCGGCAATTGAGCTCGAGTACGATGCGGAACAGGATTCGTTTTATGCCATTGGCACCATCGGCGGTGAAATGTTCGCGCGCTATTTCAGCAGCTTTCATGATCGGCTGGTATTGCAGCACGGTCGCCTCGACATCGATCAGGCGATGACTGATACGACTAAATTGATGCGCCTCGACGAATATACCAGCAACCAGGTAGGCTGCCAGGCCTGAAACCTGGACTCATCACTGCAGCTGAATTTGAACGTGCCTCGGATGCAATATCTGTGGCGCTTGCAATCAGCCTGAAGACGACCCTGGCGAAAGAACGCCGCGAATCCAATTATCTGCGGGAAGTCGATCTGGAAAATTATCTTGACGCGCTTTGCGTCGCTGGAGTTACCGAATGATGTCGGGTTAACCGCCGGTTACCGGGGGAAAGAAGGCGATCTCGTCGGTGTTGCTGATTTGTGCAATCGGTTCGCTCATTTCCTGGTTGATGGC
Organism: uncultured Gammaproteobacteria bacterium; assembly: GCA_963793595.1. Classification (GTDB taxonomy): domain Bacteria; phylum Pseudomonadota; class Gammaproteobacteria. The sequence goes on from CAWCBX010000029.1 coordinate 27,888, forward strand.
GACCAGTATCCGGGTATCACCACTAAACTCGCTGGCAAACGGTTCACCGCGTGAACGCAGCAGCCCGACCAGGTCAGCGACGGTTTTACATTCCGCTGATAAGTCGATGGTCTCTGATTTTATTCCCAGCGATTCGGCGAGCCGTGCAAAGTAAAGAATATCAGCCATGACGCTTACAGCGACCAGTCGAAGAACTGAATGCTGACCTGGTCGCCAGGCTCGACACCGTCGTTATCATCCGGCAGCACGATGAAGCAGTTGGCACGGCTCATCGAGGTCAGGATGCCCGATCCCTGCTGGCCGGTTCTGGCGACCTGCCATTCATTGTTCTCATCCATGCTGGCGATGCCCCGCTGGAACTCGTAGCGCCCCGGTTTCTTGCGCATTTTATCCAGCGCACGGGCGCGGAACAATGCCGGGCGTTGTGGGTTGGCACCGGCGAGGGCGTGGATTGCGGGCACGACGAACTGACTGAAAGTCACCATCACCGCCACCGGGTTACCCGGCAGGCCCATGAAGATACTGGCGTCGATCTGGCCAAAGGTCAGCGGTCGCCCGGGCTTGATCGCGATTTTCCAGAACTCGGTAGTTCCCAGTTCTTCCAGTGCCGGTTTGATGAAATCAGCTTCACCGACCGAGACGCCACCGGTACTGATGATCAGGTCAGCCTGGGTCGAGGCCCGCGTGAGTACTTCGCGCATGCTATCGGGATCATCGCGTACCACGCCGAGGTCAACGATATCAACCGCCATGGTGGCTAGCATGCCATGCAGACTGTAACGATTACTGTCGTGGATTTTGCCGGGTTCGAGCGGTTCACCAACCGAAACCAGTTCATCCCCGGTGGAAAAGAAGGCCACCACCGGTTTGCGTTTCACCTGCAGTTGTTCAAGACCGAGCGAGGCCAGTACGCCGAGATCGGCCGGGCTAAGCCTGGCACCGGCCTCGATAACGGTTTCGCCCTGCTGCACATCTTCCCCGGCCTGGCGAATGTTTTCACCGACCCGATGTTCCGCATCGATGCGGATCTTACCTGGACTCGCTCGGTTCGGCCTGTTCCTGCATGATCACGGCATCGGCGCCATGCGGAATCAGGGCCCCGGTCATGATGCGAACGCATTGTCCCGGGCCGCAGCTGCCGTCAAACGGAGCGCCGGCATAGGCAGTGCCGATTTCGTCGAGTTCGGTGATCGCGTCCTGCTCGAGGCTTGCTATCGCTATAGCGTATCCATCCATTGCGGAATTCGGTAACGGCGGCACATTATGTGGTGATTTGACCGCTTCATTGTTGACCCGACCCAGGCACTCTCGAATCGGCAAGCGTTCACAGGCGAGAACCGGCCGTACGCGTTGCTGGATTTTATCGAGTGCCTCGGCCAGGCTGATCGAGCTGGGATCGAAAGGATCAGCGCAACCTGGGGCGGAAGAAATTTTGTTACTCATTTAACGAAGTTTAGTCCTTAAGGTCGGTAATTGAGGCATAGACGAAGCCAAAATGGTAGAGGCAACACGATTTTTTTTACGGCAGATATCGATCTGGGCGTGAAAGCTGATTAAATTTAACGTTTAGGACTATAAAACCGTCGGCGAGAGTGGTATTTTTACGCACTGACCTAAGGAATTCCCGCGGAAGCAAAACAACAGCTGTCCGACGGGGATGATAATAACGACACAAGCGGAGGATACAATGCAGAAATCCCTCAACATCGATCCGGGGAAGTGTACCGGCTGTCTCCAGTGCGAAATGGCCTGTTCCTATGAACATACCGGTACTTTTAACCCATCACGATCGTTTATCAAGGTTTTCACTTTCCACCATGAGGGGAGATTTGCGCCCTATACCTGCACCCAGTGTGACGAAGCCTGGTGTATGCGTGCCTGTCCGGTTGATGCCATCAGTATCGATTTTTCTACCGGCGCCAAGGTTGTCTCCGACGACAAGTGTGTCGGTTGCAAGGTCTGCACCATCGCCTGCCCGTTTGGCACCATCAACTACTCGCAGGTGACCGGCAAGGTGGTGAAATGTGATCTTTGTGGTGGTGATCCGCAATGTGCGGCCGCCTGTCCGACCGATGCGATCACCTACGTCGATGCGGACTGGACCGGTTACGACCGCATGCTCGCCTCGGCAGCCAAGAGTCTGCCATCCGCCGAAGTCACCGCTTAATCATGGGGGTAATGAATCATGTCATGGACCAGAAAAATTCTGAGGGTAGATCTCTCTAAAGGCAGCTGTACACCCGAACCACTCAACATGGAGTGGGCAAAACTTTACCTGGGTCAACGTGGCCTGGCGTCGAAATACCTGAGCGAGGAAGTCGATCCGAAATGCGACGCGCTCGGGCCCGACAACAAGATGATCATGGCCACCGGGCCACTCACCGGTACCATGGCCTCCACCGGGGGCCGCTATTCCGTCATCTGCAAGAGCCCGTTAACCGGTGCCATCGCCTGCTCGAATTCAGGTGGGTTCTTCGGTGCGGAACTGAAGTTCGCCGGCTGGGACATGATTATCTTCGAAGGCAAGTCGGACAAACCGGTTTACCTGCTGATCCAGGACGACAAGGCCGAGCTGCGCCCGGCTGACGGTATCTGGGGCAAATCCGCATGGGAGACCGACGATATCCTGCACCGGACCCACCAGGACCCGCAAATGCGCGTCGCCTGCGTTGGGCGTACCGCTGAACATGGTTGTCTCTATTCCGCGGTCATGAATGACAAGCATCGTGCCGCCGGGCGTTCCGGGGTCGGTACCGTGATGGCGTCGAAGAATCTGAAGGCGGTTGCCGTGCGCGGCACTGGCGGTATCGGCAACGTCAATGATGCCGAGGCATTCATGGCGGCAACCAATGACGGTAAAGCGGTACTCGCCGAAAATGCCGTTACCGGCCAGGGCCTGCCGGCTTACGGCACCCAGGTGCTGATGAACGTAATCAATGGCATCGGCGCCCTGCCGGCGCATAACATGCGTGATGTCGGTTTCGAGGGTGCGGAGAACATTTCGGCTGAAGCCATGGCCGAACCACGCAAAAGCGACGGCAAGCCGAACCTGACCACGAATGGCGCCTGTTTTGGCTGTACCATAGCCTGTGGGCGTATTTCCACGGTCGATCCGACACACTTTTCGGTCAAGGACAAGCCGCAGTACCAGGGCGCGTCCGGTGGTCTCGAGTATGAAGCCGCCTGGGCACTCGGTGCTGATACCGGTGTCGATGATCTCGATGCACTGACCTACATCAACTTCCTGTGCAATGAAGACGGCATGGATCCCATCACCTACGGTGCCACCGTGGCGGCGGCGATGGAAATGTTTGAAGACGGCACTATCGGCACCAAGGAAACCGGCGGCATCGAGCTCAAGTTCGGCAGCGCCGAGGCCTTTGTCGCCGTCACCGAGCAGTTTGTTACTGGTGAGGGTTTTGCCAAAGAACTGGGGCTGGGTTCGAAGCGGCTATGTGAAAAATACAAGCGTCCGGAACTGTCGATGACGGTCAAGGGCCAGGAGTTCCCGGCCTACGATCCACGCGGCATCCAGGGTATCGGGCTGGCTTATGCCACTTCGAATCGGGGCGCCTGTCACCTGCGCGGCTATACCATTGCCTCGGAAGTACTCGGCATCCCGGTCAAGACCGAGATGAACGATACCGACGGCAAGGCCGAACTGGTCAAGGCCTTCCAGGATGCGACCGCCCTGGTCGATTCCGCCGGGCTCTGTGTGTTTACTACTTTCGCCTGGGGTATGGACAATATTGCGCCGCAGGTCGACGCCGCCTGTGAGGGCGACTGGAGTGTCGAGAACTGCCTCGAGACTGGCGAGCGTATCTGGAATATGGAACGCCTGTTCAACGAAGCAGCCGGATTTACTGCCGATGACGATAAGCTGCCCAAGCGCCTGCTCGAGGAAGTCATCAAGCACGGGCCGACGGAAGGCCAGGTAAACCGCCTCGGTGAAATGTTGCCGCAGTACTACGAGGCCAGGGGCTGGACAGCGGATGGCAAGATTCCGGATGCAACCCGGCAGCGGCTGTCATTGTAATTAAACCCTCCAACCCCTCGCCGCAAGGCGGGGGGTTTTTCATTTAAAGAGCGCTGACATGCAACATATCATCATAGGTGCAGGACCCGCTGGTGTGATAGCTGCGGAAACCCTTCGCAAAACAGATCCCGATGCTGAAATTACGATTATCGGGGATGAACCCGAACCGGCCTATTCGCGCATGGCGATTCCTTATTACCTGATCGATAACGTCAAGGAATCGGGCACTTACCTGCGCGATCCGGAGACACATTTCAAATCACAGAATATAGAGGTGGTGCAACAACGTGTCGACAGCGTCGATACCCAGGACAAGCGTATAAGCCTTGCGGATGGCAGTTCACGTAACTATGACAAACTTTTGATTGCCACCGGATCACACCCGGTAAGTCCGCCGATTCCGGGGCTGGACCTGCCGCAGGTCCATTCCTGCTGGACGCTGGAAGACGCACGCAACATCATCAGGCTGGCGCAGGCCGGATCCAATGTGGTGCTTATCGGCGCCGGCTTTATCGGTTGTATCATTCTCGAGGCGCTGGTCAAACGTGGCGTCAATCTCGCGGTAGTCGAAATGGGCAATCGCATGGTGCCGCGTATGCTCGATGAAAAGGCGGGCGGGCTGCTTGAGACCTGGTGCAAGAAAGAGGGTATCGACGTACATACCAGCTGCAGTGTCGAAGGTATTGCGGCCGCGGGTGATGATCAGGTCGAGGTCAGCCTCAGTGACGGCAGTAAATCGAGCGCCGCGCTTGTGATTACGGCTACCGGTGTCAAGGCGAATACCGATCTGGTGAATGGTACCGATATTAAAACCGATCAGGGAATCCTGGTGAACCGACGCATGCAGACCAGCAATGCGGATGTCTATGCCGCCGGCGATGTTGCCCAGGGCGTCGATTTTTCTACCGGCAATTTCGAAGTGCAGGCGATTCAGCCTACCGCCACCGATCATGGTCGTATCGCGGCGCTCAACATGGCGGGAGCGGGTGGCGAGCATCATGGTACGTTAAACATGAACGTACTCGATACCGTGGGTTTGATTTCCTGTTCTTTCGGTCTGTGGATGGGCGTCGATGGCGGTGAGAGTGCCTCACTGTACAACCCGGACGAGTTTCAGTACATCAATCTGCAATTCGACGGTGATCACCTGGTCGGCGCCAGCAGTGTTGGTAAGACCCAGCATGTCGGCGTGCTGCGTGGTTTGATCGAATCGAAGATCCATCTGGGCGACTGGAAAGATCGCTTGCTGCAGGATCCAACCGCCATCATGGAGGCCTATATCGGTTGCACGCAGGAACTCGGGTATGCCTGATGCAGGTAAACATCGAGTTTTACGCATCGTTGATGAAGTACCTGCCGCCTGGAAAATCCCGTTTCAGGCGCGAGATCAAGGTTGATGACGGGTTAATTCTCAATCAGCTGATTCAGCAGTTCCATATATCTCCGGCCGAGGCGCATATCGTGCTGGTGAACGGCCATTATGTCGAAGGTGAAGACCGTGCAAGCCGGGTACTCGTCGAGGGTGACGTGGTCTCGATCTGGCCACCGGTGGCGGGTGGCTAGGTAGCAGGGACAGAGTCAAATTTTCGAGAAATTTTTTGAATAATCATTTATCTGGCCTGAAAAATGAGTGCTGATTCCAGTTTATCGACCGTTGTCGAATACGAAATGGGATATGGCGCCGATGAATTCGGCAAGGTTTTGTGTGGGCCTTTCAGTGGTGAAAAATCGGTCTACAGCTGTACGCAAATCGCGCGCCATCACTGGTCGATCGAACTGTCAGGGAATGCATTTGAGCTGACCATAAAGGTCGTCGAAAAACCACCGCGCAAGCTCGGCTTGTTTGTTCTGCCGGTACTTGACGTAAAATTTTTTTTCGCTGATACCAAAGCGGCATTGCGCGATAATTTCTTCCACCGCTTTCACCAGTATTTTCATAAGGGTGGCGGATGAATAAGGCCCAGCAGGATCGTTACGCACGTCAAATCCGCCTGTCCCAGATCGGTGAACAGGGGCAACAGGCGATTCTCGATGCCAGTGCCCTGATCGTTGGTGTAGGGGGGCTCGGCTCGCCGGCGGCAATGTATCTCGCCGCCGCGGGGATCGGTAAGCTCGTCTTGAGTGATTTTGATATCGTCGAAACTTCGAACCTGCAGCGCCAGATTATTCACCGTAATGCGGCCGTTGGCGAAAACAAGGTGGATTCGGCAAGACAGACCATCCAGGCATTGAACCCTGGCTGCGAAGTCGAAGTGATCGGCTATCAACTGGAAGGAGAAGAGTTGAAACAAACTATCGACTCGGTTGATATAGTGCTTGATTGTAGCGACAACTATCCGACGCGCTTCGAGGTTAATCGTTACTGCGTGGAGACCGCAACGCCACTGGTAACCGGTGCCGCGATTCGCCTGGAAGGGCAAATCATGAATTATCAGCCGGCTGCCAATAGCTCCTGTTACCAGTGCCTGTATGCGCATGCCTATGGCAACGAGGAGTCCTGTGAACTCGAAGGCGTGCTCGGCCCGGTGGTCGGCGTCATCGGTACGATGCAAGCGGTGCAAACCCTGCTCATTCTGGCCGGGCAGGGCGAGGAAATGGTTAACCGCCTGCTGTTATTCGATGCCCTGGCAATGCAATGGCAGTCGGTCAATCTCCCCAGGAGGCCGAACTGCCCTGTCTGCGGTAAAAACCAGGATCAGGCCGGTGGTTAGCCAGGTCAGGCCCGAGTCAGCATGGCCGAGTAATACACTACCGCCAGGTAGCAAGACGGTAATCACAAGTTGGACCAGATACCGGAGGTAAGTTCCTCGACTATTGAACTGAATCGTAGTTTGAAACGTACACACATGGTTATCCCTGAGAATTATTTCTGCGTAATCAGTTTTGACCGGCCGCTATATATAAATGGATTCAGTGACGCAATTTGTGCTCGGCGCTGCCGTGGGCGAAGCGGTACTCGGCAGAAAAATCGGCAACAAGGCTGCGCTGTGGGGTGGAATCGCCGCGACCTTGCCGGATCTGGATGTATTCGTCCCGCTGGGGGATGCGGTGAAAGACTTTACCTACCATCGTTCCGCCAGTCATTCGCTGATCGTGCTGGCAATCCTGACGCCGGTAATGGTCTGGCTGATCAATAAAATTCATCCTGCATTGCGTGAACACAAAGCCCGCTGGGTGCTGATGATTTACCTGGTGTTTGCCACCCACGTGTTACTCGATAGTTTTACCGCCTATGGTACCCAGATATTCTGGCCTGTATCGACGACACCTGTCTCCTGGTCAACCATATTCATAATCGATCCGCTGTATACCCTGCCGTTGCTTATCGGTGTCATCGCTGCACTGGTCATGACCAGGGACACCGCAAGAGGACATCTGTTAAACCGCTTCGGCCTGGCGGTCAGCTCGATATACCTTGCCTGGACAGTTGTCGCCAAGGTTATTGTAGATCAGCACTTCGTAGAGGAATTACAGTCCCAGAATATCAACTATCAGCAAGTGTTCACCGTACCGACCCCGTTTAATTCGCTACTCTGGCGTGCCGTGGTAACCGACGAGAAGGGTTATTACGAAGCTTATTACTCCGTGTTCGACAGGGGTGGGCAGGTTCGTTTCCAGCATTACGTTAGCCAGAAAGAATTGCTGGATGGAATCGAAGATTATTGGCCGGTGCAACGATTGCAATGGTTCAGCCGTGATTTTTACTCGGTTTCCCTGCGGCAAAAAAATATTGTCATCAGTGATTTGCGTATGGGTAGCGAACCGAATTATGCATTTCAGTTCAAGGTGGGCGAACTCAGTAATCCCCATGCCAGGCCAGCGCTGCCGCAACAGATTCCCGCCATCAGAGACTTCGGTATTTGTGGTCAATCTGGAAACGTATCTGGAGTCAATCAGTAACGCTGGGAGCAATACGGTACTGAATGAAGTAAACAGGACA
>CAWCBX010000030.1:0-23051 GCA_963793595.1 uncultured Gammaproteobacteria bacterium
CGTGACTATGTGCTGGGTCGAATACGCGCGGGCGTGCTGGAATCGGGCACGGTCAACCTGCTGCGCGAGGCTGGCGTGAGCGCCCGCATGGAGCGCGAAGGACTGATCCACGAGGGGACATATCTGGCAACTTCGAATCGCGGCTTCCGCATCGATTTCAAACTGCATACCGGCAACACGGTGATGGTTTATGGACAGACCGAACTGACGCGTGATCTTTACCAGGCCCGTGACGCGATGGATGGGCAGATACTGCACGAGGTCGACCAGCTGCAGATTGACGATGTTGATTCGGATTCTCCGTCTGTCAGATTCATCAGGAATGGCCGCGAAGTTCGTATCGACTGCGATTTCGTCGCCGGTTGTGATGGCTATCACGGGATCAGTCGCAACACCATTCCCGCCACGGTGCGATGTGAATTCGAGCGGGTTTATCCGTTTGGCTGGCTGGGCCTGCTGTCGCCAACCCCACCCGTCAGCGATGAACTGATTTATGCCAACCACGAGCGCGGTTTTGCGCTTTGCTCGATGCGCAATCCGCAATTGAGTCGCTACTACCTGCAGGTGTCGCGCGATGACACGGTCGAGCAGTGGACGGACGATGCCTTCTGGGACGAATTGAAGCGCCGCATTCCGCATGATGCAGCCGAGGCGATCGTCTGTGGTGCCTCGATCGAAAAATCAATCGCGCCGTTAAGATCTTTCGTGGCCGAGCCGATGCGCTGGGGCCGGCTGTTCCTGTGTGGCGATGCGGCTCATATCGTGCCGCCCACCGGCGCCAAGGGTCTGAACCTCGCGGTGTCGGATGTTTACTACCTGTGGCAGGCGCTGCGGCAGCACTATCATGACAAGGATGATTACGGCATCGAGCACTATTCCGCCACCGCACTGGCGCGTGTCTGGAAGGCGGAGCGCTTCAGCTGGAGCATGACCCGATTGCTGCACCGTTTTCCGGATCAATCTCCGTTCGAACTGCGCATGCAGCAGGCCGAGCTCGAATATCTCGAATCATCGGTTGCGGCACAGGCGTCACTGGCCGAGAATTACATCGGACTGCCTTACTGATGGAGAACGGAATGGAGATGATTGCGCTCGGGGATGTGACCCTGCACTACCGGCTCGAGGGCGACCCTGACGGGGCGCCGATCGTGTTTGGCAATTCCCTGGGCACGGATTTTCGTCTCTGGGACAAGATTATTCCATTGTTGCCCGACGGCATGCGGATCCTGCGCTTCGATAAACGCGGCCACGGATTATCGAGCTGTCCGGATGGCAATTACACGATGGCCGCACTGATCGAGGACACCGCACGGCTGATGCAGGCCCTGGATTTCAGGGACAGCCTTTTCGTCGGTCTTTCGATCGGTGGGATCATCGCGCAGGGTCTGGCGGCCAAATACCCTGCTCTGGTACGTGCAATGGTGATTTCTAATACCGCGGCGCGTATTGGCACTGAACAGATGTGGCAGGAGCGCATCGCCGCGCTGCGCGCGGATGGCCTCGAAGCAATCGCCGATAACATCATGCAGCGCTGGTTCGCGCGTGAATTTCATGCGCAGCATGCGCTCGAACTGCAGGGCTGGCGCAACATGCTGACCCGCACTCCGGCAACAGGCTATATCGGCTGTTGCGCTGCGATCGCAGCCAGCGATTTTACTGCTAGCACGTCGCAGCTGACCCTGCCGACGCTCGCTATCGCCGGCAGCGAGGACGGCTCGGCACCGCCCGAACTGGTGCGCGCCACTGCCGAACTGGTCGCGGGTTCGCGCTTCGAGGTGATCGACAACGCGGGGCACCTGCCCTGTGTCGAGCAACCCGTGGAATACGCGCGCCTGTTGAATGAATTCATGCGCGAGAGCGGTCATGTCTGAGCGCTATAAAGACGGCATGAAGATCCGCCGTCGGGTGCTCGGCGACGCCCACGTCGATGCCGCCGAGGCGAAGAGTAGCCATTTCGACGCGGCCTTTCAGACCCTGATCACCGAAGGCGCCTGGGGCAGCGTCTGGGCGCGCGACACTATTTCACTGCGCGAGCGCTCGATGCTGACGCTGGCGTTGCTCGCCGCAACCGGTAACTTCGATGAGATCGCGATGCATATTCGCGCTACCGCGAATACCGGCGCGAGCCCCGACGACGTCATGGAAGCTCTGCTGCACGTCGCGGTCTACGCCGGCGTGCCACGCGCCAATCACGCCATCAGGATCGCGCGCGATACTTACGCCGAAATGGGAGTCGAGCTATGAACGACGCAGCCGGCCGACGGGGATATATCCCGCGTGATCGAGACTGGCATCCGCCGGCGTTGGCGCCAGCATACAAAAGCAGTCGGCTGCGCTCGCCGCAACAGCCATTACTGAGTTTGCCGACCACGCTATCGGAAGCAACCGGTCCGGTGTTCGGGCATACGCTGCTCGGGCCACAGGATGACGACCTGATCCATAACTACGCTGCCGCCGGCGAGAGCGCGCTCGGCCCGCGCATCCTGGTTCACGGTCGGCTGCGCGACCAGACCGGCCACGGCGTGGCCGGCGCGTTGATCGAGGTCTGGCAGGCCAACGCCGGTGGTCGTTACCGTCATCGCAACGAGGGTTACCTCGCGCCGCTCGACCCGAACTTCGGCGGTTGCGGACGCTGCCTGACGGATGCCCAGGGATACTATCGTTTCACCAGTGTCCAGCCAGCGCCGTATCCATGGCCGAACGGGCCCAATTCGTGGCGCCCGGCACATATTCATTTTTCGCTGTTCGGCCCGGCCTTCGCGCAGCGCCTGATCACGCAGATGTACTTCGAGGGCGATCCACTGATCTGGTTGTGCCCGATCGTGAACGCGATCCCGCGGCGTGAGGCGGTCGAGAGCCTGATCGCGAGGCTGGATATGGATGCGACCTTACCGATGGACATGCTCGCGTGGCGCTTCGATATCACGCTGCGCGGGCGCGATCAAACCCTGTTCGAAAACCGTACGGAGGGACTTTGATGGCGGCGGATAAACCGTTACCCGAATCCCCGTCGCAGACCGCCGGGCCGTACGTGCACATCGGCTGCATGCCGAATTACAGCGGTATCGAGGGCGTGTACCCCGGGGATATCGGCAACCGCATGGTCACTGCGCAAACGCAGGGCGAACGGATCAGGATACGGGGCTATATCTATGATGGTGACGGCGCGCCGCTGACCGACGCGGTAATCGAGACCTGGCAGGCAGACGCAGCGGGTCTGCATCCCTCGCCCGAGGAGACCCGTGGCGATGCCGATGCGGAATTCAGCGGCTGGGGTCGCCAGCCCTGCGACCCGGAAACCGGCGAGTTTAGTTTCGACACGATCAAGCCCGGCCAGGTACCCTATCCGGACGGCCGACCGCAGGCGCCGCATATCACGCTATGGATCGTCGCGCGCGGAATCAACGTCGGTCTGCACACGCGCCTGTATTTCGACGACGAGGCGGCCGGGAATGCCGAGGATCCGATTTTGTCGCGAGTGGAACCATCGCAACGGGTTAAAACCCTGATCGCGAAGTCAGCAGGGGATGGCTGTTTCCGCTTTGATATCCACCTGCAGGGTGCGGATGAAACCGTCTTCTTCGATATCTGATGCGAATAAATCAAATGCCAGAAATTATTGACGTTTTTACTGGACTGGACCGCTAGACATGGCGACATCACCTTTCGATTCAGCGCTGTATCGCGAGTTGCTGCATGACGACGAGGTCGGGCAACTGTTCAGCGATGGTGCCGAGGTAAATGCGATGATTCGGGTAGAAGCCGCGCTGGCCAGGGTGCAGGGCACACTGGAAGTGATTCCCACGGCAAGCGCCAGGCACATCGAGCGGGCGCTGGCGGATGTGCACCTCGATCCGGCAAGCCTCGCCGCCGGCACACGCGACGCGGGCATTCCGGTGCCGGCCCTGGTGAGTGCGTTACGCGATGCGATGCAGGCACCGCAACATTCTCAATACCTGCACTGGGGTGCGACTACGCAGGACATCATGGATACCGCCCTGGTACTGCGTTTGCGTGATGTCTGCAAGATTGTCGAAGCGCGTCTTAAACTGCTGCTGGCGGCACTCGCCGATCTCGCTGATATGTATGCCGAACTACCGCTTGCCGCGCGCACCCGTCGGCAGCCTGCGACGCCGACCAGTTTCGGCGCGGTGGTAGCCGCCTGGGGTGCACCGTTGTTAAGTCAGCTCGAAGTACTGGCGCAGCTCGAACCGCGCCTGCTCAAGGTCAGCCTCGCCGGTGCCGCGGGTAACTCGAGCGCGCTCGGGGAAAAGGCGGCTGAGCAGCGGGCCGCGCTCGCGGTCGAACTCGAGATCGCTGACAGCGAACTACCGTGGCACAGCGATCGCTCCGCACTGGCCGAGTTTGCATCCCTGTTGACCCGCGTCAACGGCGCGCTTGCCAAGCTCGGCGAAGACTGCATGTTCGGCGCGCTGGCCGAGGTCGGCGAATTGATCCTGGCCACGGGCGGCGGCTCGTCGACGATGCCGCAGAAGCAGAATCCGGTGCAGGCCGAGACACTCGTCAGCCTGTTTCAACTGGCCGCGGCGCTCGATGGCGTGATGACGCAGGCGCTGCTGCATCGCCAGCAGCGTGATGGCGCCGCATGGATGCTGGAATGGCACGCATTGCCGCAAATCTGCATGGCTTGCGGCCGTGGGTTACAGCTGTCTATTTCGATGGTGACGCAATTGCAGCCCGCGGTGGAAAAGATGCACTCCAACCTGGAAGGTCAGTATGGTTTGATCTACGCCGAGGCGATCAGTTTTCGACTCGCCGAACAAATGCCACGTCCGGACGCGCAGGCCAGGGTAAAGCTAGCTCTGCGCGGATGCCGTTGAGCAGGGGATTGCGTTACCCGTACTGGTCGCACAGCAGTTCCCCGAAATCGACTGGGATGAAATCACGACCCCGGGAATACAGCTCGGTGATGCGCTGACGCAGGTGCGTAAATTTGTCAAACGAGTGCGCGAGCTGTGAATTCCGGGGACAGTATACAATGGCACTTACTTAAGCTCGCAACTATCGTTATACCAAACCAGCAATGACCGGATAATCGGTGAAAGTTTTTGCGAATGCCTCGGCGGCTATGCCGCCTGCGGTTTACTTCGCAAAAACTTTCACCGATTATCCGGCCATAAGATTTACCTGGCATTTATATTTTGGATTTGTTTCGATAAACCATGTTTTCGAACTAATGTAAGTGCCATTGGGGACAGTATACTTATTTCCAAATATCAATAAGTCTATTGTCCTCGATTTGTCAGGTGCGTTTGCGCAGTAACAGCGCGCAGGTCAGCCCGATGCCCGCCATCACGACCACGACCAGGTTGGCGCTGTTCCAGTCGGCGGAAAATTCCACTACTGAACTGACCATCATCGGGCCGATAGTCTGGCCGATGCCGGCGCCCTGTAACATGAATCCGGCCATCAGTGCCATGTGCGACGGGCTCGGCGAATAGCGCGCGGCGAGCACGAAAGCGGTACCCGGGAACATGCCGCCGAACGCGGAAAACAGGAAGCCGGCAACGATTTTAATCACCGGCTCGCTGAAGGTTGCAAACACCAGCATTGCGCACAGGCCCATCGCGATGAATGACACGGTGAGTAACTTCCACGGCACGAATCCCCGGCCGATCAACCAGCCGGCGCTGACGTTACCGATGATATTACCGACCACGACGATGGCGCCGAAGCGTGCCGCCTGCGCGAACGGTACAGCGTAATCGGTGACCAGTATGGTCGGCAAGAACGCGGTCAGCGATTGATACAGGCTGGAATAGCAGACGAAGCCGGTGACCACGAGCAGCGGGCCGGTGCGCAGAATACTACTGATGAAGTCGGCGGTACTTAGTTGAATGCCCGCCCTGGTCGGCGCAGCGCGGAATGTCAGCGCGAGGATGGCGCCCCAGGCGAGGATGATGAAGCCGATATCGTTCCACAGGCCGCGCCAGCCGTGCCAGTCGATCAGCACCGGGGTAATGATCATCGACAGGCCGATCCCGGCCGGCATGAAAGCGCCCCACAGGCCCATCGCCAGGGGACGGTCGCGATCGCTGGCGGAACGGCTGATCAGCGACGGCAGGGCCACGATCGCAAGGATAAATCCGAGTCCCTCGATCAGGCGCGACAGCAGCAAAACCTCGATATCCGGCGCGATTGCACCGAGAAAAGCGCCGCCGGCCGACACCGCGAGCCCGGTCAGGGCCATGCGCACATGACCGATACGATCGGATAGCAGGCCGAAGCCCGCGCCGGCAAAGGCCGCGATCAGGCTGAACAGCGAGAGGATCAGTCCGGCCTGGACCAGGCTTAAGCTCAGTTCGTCGATAATCAGCGCCAGCGACGCGAAGGTCTTGCCGAGCTGAAACGCGGCGATGCAACCCGCGATAAAGGCGACCCATATCCTGGGCCAGGAGGATCGATTCATGGGGTTCGCGGTTTAAGGTCAAAAAATAGAGGGGACAGTATACTAGACCCGTTCGATGATCGTTGCGATGCCCTGGCCGACGCCAATGCACATGGTGCACAGCGCGTAGCGGCCGCCGCCGGCATGCAGCTGGTTGATCGCGGTCGTGATCAGGCGCGCGCCGCTGGCGCCGAGCGGATGACCGAGTGCGATCGCGCCGCCATTCGGGTTCACGCGCGCATCGTCGTCGTCGAGTCCGAGGTCGCGCAAAACCGCGAGGCCCTGCGCGGCAAAGGCTTCGTTTAGTTCGATTACGTCCATCTGCTCCAGACCCAGGCCGGTCTGCTCCAGCACCTTGCGCGAGGCCGGTGCGGGACCGAAGCCCATGATACGCGGCGCGACGCCGGCGGTGGCCATGCCGATCACGCGTGCTCGCGGCGTCAGCTTGAATTGCTCGGCAGTCGTCTCGTCGGCCAGCAACAGTGCGCAGGCACCGTCGTTGACGCCGGAAGCGTTGCCCGCGGTGACCGTGCCGTCGGCCCTGACGATCGGCTTGCAGTGCGGCGAGCTTCTCGAGCGAGGTTTCGCGCGGATGTTCGTCCTGCGCGACGACGACCGGATCGCCCTTGCGTCTGCGGTACGCTGACCGGGATGATTTCGGCGGCAAAGAAGCCCGACTGTTGCGCCGCGGCGGCCTTTTGCTGCGAACGCAGCGCCATGCGATCCTGCGCGTCGCGTTCGATATTGAAATCTGCAGCCACGTTCTCGGCGGTTTCCGGCATCGAATCGATACCGTAGCGTTCCTTCATCACCGGATTGACGAAGCGCCAGCCGATGGTGGTGTCGTAGACTGCGTTGCTGCGGCTGAAGGCGCTGTCTCGCCTTCGGCATCACGAACGGCGCGCGGCTCATGCTCTCGACGCCGCCGGCGAGCATCAGGCGGCCTCGCCGCTCCTGATCGCGCGCGCCGCACTGCCGACCGCGTCCATGCCCGAACCGCACAGGCGGTTGACGGTCGCTCCCGGTACGCTCGTCGGGCAGTCCCGCGAGCAGGGACGACATGCGCGCGACGTTGCGGTTGTCCTCGCCGGCCTGGTTGGCGCAGCCGAAGATAACGTCGTCGACCCTGTCCCAGTCGACATTCGGGTTGCGTTGCATCAGCGCCCGTATCGGGATTGCGCCGAGGTCGTCGGTGCGCACCGCCGACAGCGCACCGCCGTAGCGACCGATGGGGGTGCGAATTGCGTCGCAGATATAGGCTTCGTTCATAATGGTTTATCCACTGTCAGGTCGAAAAAGCTGGTCGCGACCAGATCGATCACACCGCTCATTGGGCTTGCGAGCGCCATGCGCGTTGACGTAACCAGGGACTGACACGGTAGCGTTCGCCGCGGTAATGCGCGTCGAGCCGGTCGAGCAGTTCGATCACGGCCTGCGTGTTCCAGTCCTCTAGCCATTCGAACGGCCCGGCCGGATAGTTGACGCCGAGTTTCATCGCGGCATCGGCGCCGGCAGCATCGCAGACGCCCTGATGTACCGCGTCGGCGGCCTCGTTGATCAGCATGGCTATGGTGCGCGCCACCACCAGGCCGGGCACGTCAGCGATCTGCTGCGGGACGAAGCCGAGCAGGGCGAGCCACTTCGGTGCCGCCTCGACCCATTGCGTCGACGCTCGCGCGGCGCGGCTCCAGGCCAATGCGATCCCGGGTTCTTCGCGCAGTGGCAGATCGAACACCGCGACGTCGTCACCGAGCTCGGCGGCGACACAGCCGTCGGTCAGACGCAGGCAGGCCTTGTCCGCCTGCAGGCCGATCCAGCTGCTGTCGATGATGCGATCGAAGTGGCAGTGGTGTAACTCGAGTACGGCGACGATGCGCTCGGCGAGCGGCCCTGCACCATGCACGGCCAGGCTAGCGGTGGACGGCAGGCTATCCTGCGCCGGGAAATCCGGCGCCAGTGATTGCGTGTCGCCGGAATAATCGTAAAAGCCGCGCCCGCTCTTGCGTCCGAGCAGGCCGCCGTCGACGAGTTCCTGCTGGAGCAGCGATGGCGTGTAGCGCTTGTCGTAGAAATTGGCTTCGTAGACGGAGCGTGTCACCGAGAAGTTGGTATCGTGTCCGATCAGGTCCATCAATTCGCAGGGCCCCATGCGAAACCCTGCGCCACGCAGGCAGGCGTCGAGCACCGCGGGTGTCGCGGCCTGTTCCTGCAGCAGCGCCAGGGATTCGGCATAGAATGGCCTTGCGATGCGGTTGACGATGAATCCCGGTGTCGAACGCGCGTGCACCGGCACCTTGCCCCAGGCTGTGGATAGCTGGAATATCGCGTTGGCTACCGCAGCCGAGGTCTGCAGTCCGGACACGACCTCGACCAGCTTCATTAATGGTACCGGGTTGAAAAAGTGCATACCCACCAGGCGCTGCGGGTGCAGAAGTCCGTTGGCGATAGCAGTCACAGATATCGATGAGGTATTGGTTGCGAGCACGCAATCAGCGGTGACGATGTTCTCGAGCTGCCGGAACAGATCGCGTTTTATCTCGATGTTCTCGACGATCGCTTCGATTACGAGACCCGCAGCGGCGGCTGCATCGAGGGATTCTACCGGTGCGATCCGCGATAGAACTGCGGCGGCCTCGGCGTTAGTGAACTTGCCTTTCGCGACGAGTTTTTCGAACGTGGATTCGAGTCGGGTCCTGGCGGTAGCGGCCGCAGCCGACTGGACGTCGAAAAGCATGACGCGGTGACCGGCCTGTGCTGCAACCTGCGCAATACCGGTTCCCATGATGCCCGCACCGACGACAAGGACTGAAGCGTTGTCGAGACTAGCGCTCATTCAGCGATCCAGTCTGGTGGGCGTTTGTCGAGAAACGCGGCAAAACCCTCGCGGGCTTCCGCGGTCCCGCGCACGCGACTGATGGTTTGTGCGGTCAATTCGCGCACCTCGGCGGTCACCGGGCCGACTTCCAGTTGCGCGAACAGGGCCTTGATTTCGCGCTGTGCATGCGGACCGCCAGCGAGCAGCTCTGCGATGGCGGCGTCGACCGCGGTATCCAGATCCTCGAGGGTGCTGACCTGGTGTACCAGGCCAAGCGCGAGTGCTTCCGCGGCGCGGATGCGCGACATCGTTAACGCGAGTCGGCGGGCATGGCGCTTGCCGACCGCATTGATCACGTAAGGACTGATGGCCGCGGGGAGGATGCCGAACCTGGCCTCGCTGACCGCGAAGCTGGCATTGTCGGCCGCAATCGCGACATCGCAGGTACAGGCGAGCCCGACGCCACCGCCCAGCGCCGCGCCCTGTATGCGCGCCAGCGTCGGCTTGGGGCAGGCATCGATCTTGCCCAGCATCGCGGCGAAGCGCCGCGCATCGGCAAGGTTCCATTCGCGAGATTCCTCGCTGGCGCGCTGCATCCACTTCAGGTCGGCACCGGCGCTGAAATGTTTGCCCGCGCCGGCCAGCACGATGACGCGCACCCCGGCGTCATTAATCAGCTGCTCGAAAGCGGCATCCAGTTCGCCAATCATCACCTCGTCGAAGGCGTTGAAAACATCGGGCCGCGACATGGTTATCTGCGCCACAGCATTGCCGCGCGGGGTGATTTCGAGAGTTTTCGGGTCGTTCATTGCCAGGTCTCCAGGTACATGTCCCCGCGATACTGGCGGTTGTCGCCGAGGTTTATCCGGGATATCGGGATCGTTTGTGTCCGGCTCGATGTTAAACCGGATGCAGTGAAAATGTCGATCCGAACTGTACCTAGTTAAAGCGAATGTACTCGAAGTTGACTGCTTGACGATTGATGCCGATGGGTGGCGGCGCAATCCAGTTGGCGAATTTACCCACTTCGACGACGCGCCCCATCAGGCTGGCGACGTACTCGCGGTCGCTCTCGGACGGTAACCACGCGGATTCGTGCTGCTGCCACTGTGCCTCGGTCAATACCTCGCCGTCCGGGCTGATACGGGTACCGGCAAGGGCGCCGATTTTACGATTGAAACCCTTGTGCGGAACCGTCAATTCATAGTCCATGCCGGCCTTCTTGATGATCCGGTTCCAACGCTTGACACCGGACACGGTATCCCTGATGTAATCGTCGCGCAGGACCTCGTTCAACGCGTTGAGCATGGGCACTTCTTTTTCGACAAGCTTGCCGTCGCGTACCTCGAGTACCGGGTAGCCGTCGTTTTTCAATACATGATCGTCTTTACGCTTGCGCTCGGTATAACGCCCCTTGAGCCCGGTCGAGTAAAAGGTCGCCGCGTTACTCGATTCGTCCGCGCCGAACAGGTCGATGGTGACGCTGAAATGAAAATTGATGTAGCGCTGGACGGTCTGCAGATCGATGACGCCAGCGGCGCGCAGCACGGCCGGATCTTCGGTTTTGAGTTCGTTCATCAAGTCGCAGGTCCGCTGGATCACGCGTGCCACGCCGGATTCACCGACGAACATGTGATGTGCTTCCTCGGTCAGCATGAAGCGTGTGGTGCGCGCCAGCGGGTCAAAGCTGGACTCGGACAGCGCGTGCAGCTGGTATTTACCGTCACGATCGGTGAAATAGGTAAACATGAAGAAAGACAGCCAGTCCGGGGTTTTCTCGTTAAATGCCTGCAGGATGCGCGGATTGTCTTCCTCGCCGCTACGACGCTCCAGCAGGGCCTCGCCTTCCTCGCGGCCGTCGCGGCCGAAATACTTGTGCAACAGGTAAACCATGGCCCACAGGTGGCGTCCTTCTTCGACGTTGACCTGGAACAGGTTGCGCAGGTCGTACATGCTGGGTGCGGTTAAACCGAGATGGCGTTGTTGTTCGACCGAAGCCGGCTCGGTATCGCCCTGGGTTACGATAATACGTCGCAGGTTGGCGCGGTACTCACCGGGTACCGATTGCCAGGCGTCTTCGCCCTTGTGGTCACCGAAATGAATCTTGCGCTCCGGCTCCGCGGGATTGAGAAAAATGCCCCAGCGGTAATCCGGCATCTTGACGTAGTCGAATTGCGCCCAGCCTTCAAGGTCGACGCTGGTTGCGGTGCGCAGGTAAACGTCGAAGTCATGTGAACCCTCGGGCCCCATGTCCTGCCACCATTCGAGGTAGTTGGGTTGCCAGTGTTCCAGCGCGCGCTTGAGGGCACGATCTTCCCCAAGGTTGACGTTGTTGGGGATTTTTTCGTTGTAATCGATCGAGGACATTATCGTTCTCCTGGGGTTAATTCAGACCCGGTTCCAGTCGAAGGCAGATTTTTCGCCGGTGCCGTAAACCTTGAGCGCGCCGCTTTCTCCAACCGCGTTCGGCCGCTGAAAGATCCAGTTCTGCCAGGCGGTCAGGCGGCCAAAAATCCGGGTAAACATGTTTTCCGTGCCGTTAAAGCGCAGATTGGCCTCCATGCCGGTCAGTGCATCGGGCGACATCGAGACGCGTTCTTCGATTGCGATGCGGATTTCATCATCCCAGTCGAGATCATCTGGATTGCTGGTCACCAGGCCAAGCTCGAATGCGGCGTCGGCGTCGAGTGGCCGTGATACGCTGGCCCGCACGGCATCGAGCGCGGGTTGTTCGTTATAAAATCTTCTGCCCAGGCGGCTTTCTCCGGTAACCATCGGATAAAGCCCGAAGTTGACCTCGCCGACGGTGATCCGGGGTGCGGCATCGGGATCGTCGGGCAAGGCCAGCTGGTAACTGCGGTCGCAGGCCAGCGCCAGCTCGAGCAAGGTGCCGGCAAAGCAGGAACCTTCCTCGATCAACGCAAACAGGCTGCGTGACGAAACATCGATGCGGCTCAGGCTGCGACGCAGATGGCCGATGGTTTCCCGCACCAGCCAGTGATGCTGGAGTTCGACCAGGATTGCATCCATTGCCAGAACCGCGTTGGAGTCGCCTTCGGTCCTGATCAGCCAGGTGCCGAGATCGAGTTCATTGGTGCGCATCGACAGGATCGCATCTTCCAGTTCGCGTGCGAGGGTAAGTGGGTACCAGTCGGCGCCGGCGGCCTCGATTGCCGCAATATCGCCGGGCTGGTCGGCGCCCGGTGCCTTGATAATAAAGGTCGCAGTGCGCGCGCTGCGATCCATTTCCACGCTGACATGGCGATAGTGCAGCGCGTTGTCCTCGATGCTGCGATGCAGTGGGGTCAGGGCGACGCCAGTTGCGTCGGCCGGCCTGTCGCTTGCGGCAGCGAGTTCCAGGGCACGCTGGCGCACGGTCTCATCGAAAGCCGCGGGTTTCGCGATTGTGTCGACCAGGCGCCATTCTTTTGCTCGTTGACCGCGCACGCCTTCGCTGGTGGTACAAAAGATATCGGCGAGATCATGACGCACATGGCGCTTGTCGGTGAGTCGCGTCAGTCCCCCGGTCCCCGGCAGTACGCCCAGTAGCGGTACCTCCGGCAGGCTGACCGCGCTGGAACGATCGTCTACCAGGATAATTTCGTCACAGGCCAGTGCGAGTTCGTAACCGCCACCGGCACAGGCGCCGTTGACCGCGGCAATAAACTTCAAGCCGCTGTACCGGGAAGAGTCCTCAAAACCATTGCGGGTTTCATTGGTAAATTTACAAAAGTTGACCTTCCATGAATGGCTGCTGACACCGAGCATGAAAATATTGGCGCCGGAACAGAAAACCTTGTCTTTCAGGCTGGTAATGACCACGCTGCGCACCTCCGGGTGCTCAAAGCGGATGCGGTTAATGGCATCGTTCAGCTCGATGTCGACGCCGAGGTCATAACTGTTCAGCTTGAGTTTGTAACCGGGGCGCAGGCCTGCGTTTTCGTCAAAGTCGGCGAGTAAAGTGGCGATGTTGCCGTCGAACTGCAGTTTCCAGTGTTTGTATTGTGCAGGGTCGGTCTGATAATCGACACGTTCAGGATGGGCCACGGCTGGTTCTCCACGACTCTGGTTGGCTAAAAGATGCACAATATTGCATTAATATTGACGTGTAAAGCATTATACTGCGTCTTTGTGTTGAATATCTATCTGCAGGTGATGACGCACAATGCTCCTCAGTTTTGTGAAGGTGGACGCCAGTGATTGTTGGCTGGTATCCAGCTGGAACCGGGCTTTGGAATAAAAAGCATTACGCGAGGCCAGGATAGTTTTCAAATCATCCATCGCCTCATCGTTCCCCGCCATGGGCCGAAGATCGCCCTGCTCGATGACCCGCTGCATATGGTCCTGCGGCTTCGCCTGCAACCAGATCGTGGTGCAACTGGAGAGTAGCAGATTAAAATTAGTCGCATCGGCTACCAGCCCACCGGGTGTGGCAATCACGCCAGCGGGGTAAACCTGGATAGTCTCTTCCAGCGCGCGCCGCTCGTAGCGACGATAAGCTTTCGCACCATAAAGATTCTGGATCTCGGCGATCGTGCAGCCGGCAAACTTTTCGACTTCACGGCTTAACTCGACGAAGGGAACGTCGAGATCTTCGGCCAGCATTTGCCCAAGCGTCGTTTTACCGGCGCCACGCAGGCCAATCAGCGCAATTCGAACACTGCTCGATTCGCCGCCCGCAGCGGTCCCCACTGTCTTGCTGATAGCGAGGCGTGCCTCGTGCAGGGTTTGTTCGTCACGATTCTCCAGCAATGACCGTATCATCAGCCATTCCGGGGAGGTGGTGGTGAAATCCCCGATCAATTCGGCGAGCGAACAATGTAGCGCGGACGCGACCTGGTCCAGCACCAGCACCGAGACATTACCTTCTCCATATTCCAGGTTGGCCAGGTGACGTTCCGATACGCCGGTGGCGACCGCGAGCGCCTTGCGAGTGATGCCACCGCGGGCCCGCAGCGCACGCACGCGCTGACCGAGCGCGACCAGGAATGGATTGGCCCGCTCCTCGCGGGTTGCGGCCGCGGATGATCCTGGTTTGCTGCTATTCGCCATGCAGGTTCTCGAGGTCTACCAATGTGCAGTATATTGCTTCTTGATGCACAATAATTCATACTCGCCACGTTAGCAAGTCGGGTTGTTGCTTTACCTGATCGGGGGATAATCAGAGATGCCTAGTACCCAGTTTCGTCAACAGATCGTCGCCTTGACCAGCCAGTTGGCTGGAAAAGCGTTGGACCAGGATCTACAGATCTGGCTCAATGCCAGGCATGGGGTCGACAGCCCCACGTACCAGCAACTCGAGCAATCCTGTCGCCAGGGTGTCGCGGAAGGCTGGTTGTGTGAACGCGAGGCGGGTGGTATTCGCTACGGCCGCGTGTTCAAACCCGCGCAAGACCTGCAGGATTTTTCCGTAGATGTGGTCGACATGGACAATGTCGTCGGTCCGCATCATGCCCACCCCGGGGGCGAAATCGACCTGGTCATGCCGCTCGAAGGCGATGCCCTGTTCGATGACCATTCGGCGGGATGGGTGGTCTATTCTCCCGGTAGTGCGCATCGGCCGACGGTATCCAACGGGCGCGCCCTGGTGCTGTATTTACTACCCGGTGGCAGTATAGAATTCACGGCATAAGAAATGCGCAGAACGCAGCGATAAGTTATTGCAGTGCCAGGACAGGGTGCACCCCTGGAGGAAGTCATGAGTATCGACCATATCCCCTCACCGGGAGAGAATTTCAATTATGCCGCGTACTTGCTGGGATTAAACCAGGCGCGTGCGCAAAAAACCGCATATATCGACGACCAGGGCATTCTCTCCTACGGCGATCTGGCCGCGAGAGTGCGCTGCATGGCGAATGCCCTGCTCGACGCCGGAGTCAGACGCGAGGAAAGGGTCCTGCTGTTGATGCACGACTGTAATGACTGGCCGGTTGCTTTCCTCGGGGCTATCTATGCCGGTGTCGTGCCGGTCGCGGTCAACACCCTGCTGACAGCGGATGACTATCTGTACATGTTGCAGCACAGCCGAGCGCGTGCGGCGCTGGTCTCGAGTGCGCTGTTACCGGTTCTGCGCGAGGCCATGGGCAAGGGTCACCATGAAGTCGCAACAGTGCTCGTATCCGGGGCTTTCGATCAGCAGGAGCAGGCTGAGGTGCTACTGGAAAGCGTCCTGCAAGCTGCGACACCACTGTCGGACGCGGCTGCAACCAGCCCCGATGATCCCGGTTTCTGGCTTTACTCTTCCGGTTCTACCGGTAAACCCAAGGGAACCGTGCATACCCATGGCAATCCTTACTGGACAACTGAACTGTACGGCAAAGAAGTTATGGGTATCGATGAGCAGGATGTCTGCCTGTCCGCTGCCAAGCTGTTCTTTGCTTACGGCCTGGGCAATGCGCTGACCTTTCCGCTCAGTGTCGGTGCGACCAGCGTGCTGATTGCGGGCCGCCCGACACCCGAGCTGATTTTTGACAAGTTGATCGAACACCAGGCCACGATTTTCTTTGGCGCTCCGACCGGCTACGTTGGCATGCTCGCCGCACCAGGGCTGCCGGGCCGAGACCGGCTTGCCCTGCGCCTGGCCGTGTCTGCGGGCGAAGCCCTGCCGGCAGACCTCGCGCAAAGATTTACACGGCACTTCGGCGTCGACGTTATCGACGGCATAGGCTCTACCGAGATGCTGCATATTTATATATCCAATCGGCCAGGCGAGGTCCGTTACGGTTCGAGTGGAACACCGGTCCCGGGATATGACGTCGAAATACGCGGCGACGATGGACAGCCGGTTGCGGACGGGGAGATCGGTGATCTTTATGTCAGGGGGCCGAGCGCCGCCATGATGTACTGGAATAATCGCGCCAAGAGCATCGATACTTTCCGGGGTGAATGGACCAGGAGCGGCGACAAGTATGTCCGCAACGAAGACGGTAGTTATACCTGTTCCGGGCGCAGCGACGATATGTTGAGAGTTAGTGGCATGTACGTTTCTCCATTCGAGGTTGAAGCCAGCTTGTCCGAGCATCCTGCAGTGCTGGAAGCAGCGGTCATCGGCAAGACCGACGCGGAAGGCCTCGTCAAGAGCAAGGCGTTCGTGGTACTGGCTGAGGGGCAGCAGGCGACCGAGGATGAACTCAAGTCGTTCGTCAAGGAGCGACTCGCGCCATACAAGTACCCGCGTTTTATCGAGTTTGTCGATGAATTGCCCAAAACGGCGACCGGCAAAATCCAGCGTTTCCGTCTGCGCGAAGCCGAAGCCGGCGTATGAGTTCAGCGGTTGAATTTATCACCGTCGACTGGGAAGACCGCCCGGTGAGCATCGAATACCAGTGGATCGAACGCGCCAATCCTTCGACTCCACTGATAATATTTCTGCACGAGGGGCTCGGATCGCTCGCGATGTGGAAAGACTTTCCTGAACATTTATGCCGTGCCGTGGGTTGTCGCGGGCTGGTGTTTTCACGACCCGGTTACGGGCAATCAAGCGCCCGTGCGCCGGACGAAACCTGGGGCACCGATTTCATGCACCGGCAGGCCTATGCGGTGCTGCCGGCTTTACTGGCGGCGCTGGAAATTGAAACCACTATCAACCCGCCCTGGCTGTTTGGACACAGTGACGGCGGTTCCATTGCCCTGCTTTACGCGGCGAGATTCCCTCAACAGGTCAGCGGTATCATTGTCCTGTCGCCGCATATCATGGTCGAAGACATCACCATTACCAGCATCGAACAGGCACGCAGGACCTATCTCGAAACCGATTTGAAACAAAAACTTGGCCGCTATCACGCCGATCCGGATTCAGCCTTCTGGGGCTGGAACGATATCTGGTTGCATGCGCCGTTCCGGGAATGGTCAATTGAAGACGAAATCGAGAATATTCGTTGCCCGGTGCTTGCGCTACAGGGACTTGACGATGAATATGGTACGCTTGAGCAGATTCATGGTATTGCGCGCCGGGTTGCAGATGCCGAAATCGTGGAGCTTGCCGATTGCGGTCATTCGCCGCATCGTGACCAGGCCGACGAACTGATTCGCCTGGTAACGCGTTTCATCGCTGTTTCGGGTAAGGTAACGGGGTTTTCCACGCTGGCGTCCGAAGCGTGACAGGAAATATAATTCGCCCGAAATCGACGACAGCAAGCGTAACCAATATGGCGATGGAAAAAGGATGTTCATCTGCCGTTCGGGTGAAATAAGAATAATAGAATTTGTTTAAACGGACTGCTTTTGACAAACCCGGGTATTTTTTGCCCAGTATAGAAACGGATGGCGTATGCCATCGATTATTAAATAAACTCCAGAGGAGAGCATGATGTTAGTTAAGTTAATTCGTACAACCATAATTGCGAGTGCGATTATCATGACGGGTATGGCCCAGGCCGCCAGCGTGAAAATCGGCTTCGTCACCACATTAACCACGCCCGCCGGGGTAATCGGCGAAGACATGAAAAACTCGGTCGAACTCGCGCTGGAACATATCGGCTACAAGATGGGCAATCTTGATGTCGAACTGATCATGGAAGACGATGGCTTCAAGCCGGACGTGGGCAAGCAAAAGACCGACAAGCTGGTCAAGCAGGACGATGTCGATTTTGTCGCCGGCTATATCTGGTCACATGTGTTGCTGGCTTCGATGAATTCGGTCACCAGCGCCGACAAGTTCCTGATCAGTGCCAACGCCGGACCTTCCCAGATTGCCGGCAAACGCTGCAACAAGAACTTTTTCTCGACCTCGTGGCAGAATGACCAGACCCCGATGGCGCTCGGTGAATACCTGAACCAGGTGGGAGTCAAGTCAATCTATATCATGGCGCCGAACTATGCAGCCGGAAAGGACATGGCTGCCGGTGTAGAAAATACCTTCAAGGGTCAGGTCAAGGGCAAGGATCTGACCAAGTGGGGCGCGGACGCGCAACTCGACTTTTCCGCCGAGTTGGCCAAGGCCAAGGCTTCGGGGGCCGAAGCCCTGTATGTCTTCTATCCGGGCAAGGCCGGTGGCGCTTTTATAAAGCAATACCAGCAGGCCGGTTTGCAGGACAAGATGCCGCTTTATACCGCCTTTACTGTCGATTCAATTGCGTTGCCCAAGTTACAGAAGGCTGGATTGAGTGGCGTTCTGGGATCGAAGATGACCCAGGAGTGGTCGCCAGACATGAAAAATCCGGCCAATGAGCGATTCGTTGCCGATTACCTTAAAAGGCATGGCAAGTATCCGTCTTTCTACGGTGCGCAATCCTATGACGCGATCATGTTGATCAAGAGTGCGGTGGAAGCCACCGGTGGCAACCTGAAGGACAAGGATGCGATTCGCAAGGCACTCAAGGCCGCTAATTTTGACTCGGTGCGTGGCCGCTATACCTATGGCAACAACCACATGCCGATTCAGAATTTCTACCTGCGCGAAGTAGTGGCAGACGCGGAAGGTCGCTGGACTACCAGGATTATCCAGACTGTGTACGAGAACCATCAGGATCCGCACGCCAAAGATTGCAAGATGTAGGATTCGTCCGGGATGTGCCTGGTTTCCTGGTATTGAGAAACCAGGCATTACCCCGACTTTCACACCAGGGTAATCTGATATGGACTGGAATCTGCTCATCACCCAGTTGATGAACGGGCTGCAGCTCGGGCTGCTGTTGTTTCTACTTGCTTCCGGATTGACGCTGATTTTCGGCATCATGGACTTTATCAACCTGTCGCACGGCTCCTTTTATATGATCGGGGCCTATTTCTGCGGCAGTATCGTCGCCTATACCGGATCCTTCCTGCTCGGCATTGTGATTGGCCTGGTGGGCGTGTTCGTCGTCGGCGCGCTGGTGGAGTGGTTTATTGCACGCAAGCTTTATCGCGAGGACCATCTCGACCACGTGCTGGTGACTTTCGGTCTGATCCTGATTTTCGATACCCTGGTGCATTTGCTGTGGGGTGCTTCCGGCATGGCGATTCCATTACCCGATATTCTCAACGGTCAGCTCACGCTTGGTGAGCTGGTATTGCCGACTTACCGCTTGCTGATTATTTTTGCGGGATTGCTGGTAGCGGCAATTCTGTATGTGCTGGTCAGCAAAACCCGGCTCGGTATGCTGATCCGCGCCGGCGCGTCCAACCGCGGCATGGTGGAAGCCCTCGGCATCAATATCAACCGCCTGTTTCTGGTCGTCTTCGCACTTGGTGCGGCTATGGCGGGACTCGCCGGCATGCTGATTGCGCCGATTACCGAGGCCAGTATCGGCATGGGTAACGATATTATTATTATCGCTTTCGTGGTGGTCATAGTCGGGGGTATCGGGTCGGTAAAAGGTGCGTTTTACGCGGCCCTGATGATCGGCTTGATCGATACCATGAGCCGTTCCTACCTGGATTTACTGTTGCAACTCGCGATGCCGAGTAACTATGCAGAAACCGCGGCGCCCGCGTTGTCGGCGATGCTGGTCTATATCCTGATGGCCGGGGTGCTTGCGTTTCGCCCGCAGGGGCTATTTCCACCGGCTGGCATGAAATAGTGAACTGGTTGCCTGCTAGCGTATCGGGTCGCAGTTATGCCGCACTATTGCTGGTGCTGGCAGCTGCACCCTTCATTTTCGAGTGGATCAATCAGCCCTTTTATCTCGATCTATTGAGCCGGGCATTAATCCTCGGGATTGCAGCTGTCAGCCTCAACCTGATTCTCGGTTTCGGGGGTATGGTCAGTCTCGGTCACGCGGCCTATATCGGCATCGGCGCCTATTGCGTGGGCATACCTTCTTACTACGATTACTACAATGGCTGGTTGCACCTGGCACTGGCGTTATCGGTCAGTGCTAGCTTCGCACTGGTCACCGGCGCCATCAGCCTGCGCACCAAAGGTGTCTACTTCATCATGATTACGATGGCCTTCAGCCAGATGGTGTATTTCACCTTTCTGAGCCTGGAGGAGTACGGCGCAGACGATGGACTGGTGATCTACTCGCGCAGCGAGTTCCCCGAATGGTTGAACATGGACAGCAGCACCAGCCTGTATTACTGGATCTTTGCAGTGTTACTGCTGGCGCTTTTTTTCACCCATCGGCTGGTACATGCGCGCTTCGGACGAGTTATCGTCGGCGCGAAGTTTAACGAGCAACGCATGCAGTCGCTGGGCTTCAATACCTATCGCTATCGCCTGGCCTGTTACGTGATTTCGGCGATGATCTGCAGCGTTGCGGGGATGTTGTTCGGCAACTTTGCCGGTTTCATCAGCCCGGACATTATGGGCTGGGCACGCTCCGGGGAATTGATTTTTATGGTGATCATCGGCGGTGTCGCAACCCTGTTCGGTCCGCTGGTAGGTACCATCGTGTTCGTATTGCTGGAAGAATTTCTGTCTGCGATCACTGTTTACTGGCACCTGATTTTCGGCATTTTGCTGGTGGCGCTGGTATTGTTCGGTAAGGGCGGTATCCACGGCTGGTTGAGCCGGCTGGATCGCAAGGGTGCGGACCATGGCTGATGCCTTGCTGGAAATCATTGGCCTGAACAAGCATTTTGGCGGTATCGTCGCCACCGACAATGTCAATCTGGCCGTTGAGCAAGGCCAGATTCACGCCATAATCGGTCCCAATGGTGCCGGCAAGACCACCCTGATTTCGCAACTGTCCGGTCAGCTTAAGCCCGACAGCGGGGATATCCGGTTCGGCGGCCACAGTATCGTCAATGACAGTACCGCCAGGCGCGCGCGCCTCGGACTGGCGCGGTCATTCCAGATCACCAGTGTGGTGATGCCGATGACCCTGCTGGAAAATGTCATGCTCGCGGTCCAGGGTAGTAGCGGCCACTCGTTTCGCTTCTGGTCGCCGGTCAGCAAGGATCGCGACATGGCAGCCGCTGCCATGTCCAGTCTGGCCGAAGTCGGTCTGGAAAGTCGTGCCCGGCAAGTCGCCGCGAATGTTTCGCACGGCGAACAGCGTCAACTCGAGGTCGCGATGGCGCTGGCGATGAAGCCACGCATGCTGCTGCTCGATGAACCGATGGCGGGCATGGGCAAGGAAGAGGGCGCACTTATGGTTGATATCCTGAACCGTCTCAAGGGCGATATGACGATCCTGTTGGTGGAACATGACATGGATGCGGTGTTCAGCATGGCGGACCAGTTATCGGTGCTGGTAAACGGTCATATCATCGCCACTGATAGCGTTGCCAGTATCCGCAACAACCTCGCAGTGCAGAAAGCTTACCTCGGTGATGGTCATGCTTGAGCTTGAGAACGTAGAAACCTTTTACGGCACCATCCAGGCGCTGTTCGGCATGAGCCTGAGCTGTGAGGAAGGGCAGGTCACGACGCTGATCGGGCGTAACGGCATGGGCAAAACCACCACGGTCGGTTCGATTATCGGCACCCTCGCCAGTCGCAATGGTGAAATTCGGTTTGATGGGGTCACCATCCGCGGTAAGCCGGCCTACGCGGTCGCGCAGCTCGGTATCGGCCTGGTACCCGAGGGACGGCAGATTTTCCCCAATCTCAACGTGCGTGAAAACCTGGTGGCGACGGCTGCCAATTACAGCGGCAGCGACGATCCCTGGACTCTCGACAAGGTGCTCGAGTTCTTCCCGCGCCTGCGTGAACGGCTCGCCAACCAGGGTAACCAGCTTTCCGGTGGCGAACAGCAAATGCTCGCGATCGGGCGCGCGTTGATGCTCAATCCACGCCTGTTGATCCTCGATGAGGCGACCGAGGGGCTGGCGCCGTTGATCCGGCAGGAAATCTGGCGCCGGCTCGAGCAGCTGAAACAATCCGGTCTTACCATCTTGCTGATCGACAAGAACATCGATGAATTCGCACATATCGCGGACCGGCATTTCATCGTCGAAAAGGGGCAGGTGGTGTGGCAGGGAGATTCGGATGCGCTGAGCGGGGATGCGGAACTGAAGTCTCGCTACCTGGGTATTTGACGCGCATCCGGGAGCCCGACTTTAAACGCTCGGCCGAGGGCCATTAAATTCAACGAATCAGACGGCGATATCTACTTTGGTTAAACTGGAAAATGTCGAAATTATCGGTGCCGGACCCGCGGGGCTCTACACCGCGATCCTGCTCAAGACGGCCATGCCCGGCACCCGGGTCCGGGTCAGCGAACAGAATCCAGCCGATGCCACCTTTGGCTTCGGCGTGGTATTTTCCGACCAGGCGCTTGATTTTCTGCAGGCCGACGACCCTGAAACCCATGCCCTGATTACACCGCTGATGCAGCGCTGGCGTAACATGACGTTGTCGCTCGAGGGCGAGCGCGTTACCCTCGACGGGATCGGTTTCTCCGCTATCGGACGCCTGCAACTGCTGCGCTTCCTGCAGCAACGCGCTGACGCTGTGGGCGTGGAATTGCGCTTTGAGCATACGATCGCTGCGTTAGACGAACTTGAAACCGAAGCCGACCTGCTGGTTGGCGCCGATGGTCTGAATTCGCTGCTGCGCCGCACCCACGAGCCACAGTTTGTACCCAGGCTCGATTATTTCAGCAATCATTTCGCCTGGTTCGGCACGCCGCGGGCTTTCGATACGCTTACGCAGACCTTCATCCGTACCCCGTCAGGCGTACTCAACGCGCATCATTACCGCTATGCCGCTGACATGAGCACCTTCATCGTGGAGTGCGACCAGGCCAGTTTCGTCGCCCATGGATTCGGCGATATGGGGGAACAACGGAGCGCAGAGGTATGCGCAGAGCTGTTTGCGGACACGCTCGAAGGTGCCCCACTGCTGGTAAACAAATCCGTCTGGCGCCAGTTCCCGCGCCTGTGGTGTGACAACTGGGTTGTCGACAAGCGAGTCATTCTGGGCGATGCCGCACATACCGCGCATTTTTCGATTGGCTCGGG
>CAWCBX010000031.1:0-41868 GCA_963793595.1 uncultured Gammaproteobacteria bacterium
CTCCTGTTACTGCTCGTGCAAAGTCCGCTACTGCAGGCGCAGGAAGAGGAATTGTTGCCACCTGAAGAGGCGTTCAGTTTAAGCGCCTGGGTCGAAGGCGATACCCTGGTAGCCGAGTACCAGATAGCACCGGGCTACTACATGTACCGTGAGCGCTTCGATTTCCAGATCGAGTCCAGTGATGCACCGACGCGCTTCGACGTTGCCGTAATCCCTGCCGGCAAGGTAAAGGAAGACGAGTTCTTCGGTAAGATGGAAACCTATCGCGACAGCGTCAAAATCAGCTTGCCACTGCTTTTCGATGGCCCGGCTGCGAGCAAGTTGCAAGTCAAGATGACCAGCCAGGGCTGTGCCGATATCGGTGTCTGCTACCCTCCCCTGAAGCAGGCCCTGGCAGTCGAACTGGCGTCCAATGCCCGCATCATACCCAGCGCATGGGTCGCGAGTAGCGCGCCCGCTGAAAGCATGGGAGACGATGTCGCCGCCTTGAAGGCACTGCTCGATGAAGTCTCCACCAACCTTGAAAAGCAGCAATCGAGTAATGCTGAAAAATCGGATGGCACGGACGCGCTGGCGGTATTGCAGTCGCTGGGTGACGACCTCGGCCTTGATGAAGATGACGAAATCCTGCATCCAGACGAGGCATTTATCCTGTCGGCAAAGCTCGATGCCAACAACATCATTCAAACCAACATCCTGCTGGCGGATCATATCTACCTGTACCGGGACAAAATTCAAATCGCGCTGGTCGACGGGGATGGCCATTCGCTCGGCGCAATTTCCGTACCCCGGGGCAAAAAGAAGAATGACGAGTTTCTTGGACCCACCGAAGTTATTTATGACCAGGTTAATGTTTCGATACCGCTCATCTCGCAGGCGAATGCGAGCAGTAAGCTGGTATTGTCCTACAAGTACCAGGGCTGTGTAGAAGAGCGCATTTGCTACCCTCCGATTACCAAATACCTCGACATAGACGCGGGCGAAGGACTGATCCAGGTAGTTAACGAGATCACCGATGGCGGCAGCATATCGCCGACCGCTGGCGACACGGCCGTCGCAGCGGCCCAGACGTCGATGTCAGAGCAGGATCAATTTGCGCAACTGTTAAAAGACGAAAGCCTGCTGCTCATCGTTAGCCTTTTCTTCCTCGCGGGTATTGGACTCACCTTTACTCCCTGCGTGTTTCCAATGATCCCGATACTCTCGAGCATCATCGCCGGTCAGGGCTCGTCGATTACTACAAGTAAGGCGTTTTCGCTATCGCTGGTATACGTGCTCTCGATGGCGGCCACTTACGCCGTGGCAGGCGCGATCGTCGGTTACTATGGAGCCGAGTTTAATATTCAGATCTGGTTCCAGGATCCCGTCATCCTCAGTACTTTCGCGGCCGTGTTCGTGCTGCTATCGCTGTCGATGTTCGGCTTCTACGAACTGCAAATGCCAAACGCGATCCAGTCACGTCTGACCGCGATCAGCAATGGCCAGCAAGGCGGCACGCTGCTCGGTGTCGGCCTGATGGGTTTGTTCTCGGCGATCATCGTCGGCCCATGCATTACCGCACCCCTGGTGGGCGCGCTAATATTTATTTCACAAACCCAGGACTGGCAACTGGGGGGGCTTGCCCTGTTTGCGCTGGGCCTGGGGATGGGTGTACCGCTGCTATTGATTGGCACCTCGGCCGGTAAGCTGCTGCCGCGCGCCGGTGGCTGGATGGATTCAGTGAAAGCCGTGTTCGGCGTGGTACTACTCGGCGTGGCAATCTGGCTGCTGGAGCGAATTCTGCCGGTCAACGTAACCATGTTACTGATCGCCGCACTGTTGATTGCCTCGGCTATATATATGGGCGCTCTCGATGCCTTGAGCGATACCGCTACGGGATGGCGACGACTTTTTAAATCACTCGGCCTGCTGATCCTGATTTATGGTGTCGCCTATTTAATCGGTGCCGCCGCAGGCAGTAACGACCTGATTCAGCCGTTACGTGGCCTGGCGGCCACCTCCGGTAATGCGCAGCAGTCTCAGCAACACCTGGTTTTTCGGCAGATCAAGGGCCGCCAGGGTTTACAACTCGCCTTGAATGACTCGATACAGCAACAGCGTGGCACCATGCTCGACTTTTATGCCGACTGGTGCATTTCCTGTAAGGAAATGGAAAAGTATGCCTTCACTAACGCGAAGGTGCTGGCCGCTCTCGAAGATATCAACACCTTGCAGGCCGACGTAACCGATAATGACAATATCGATACCGAGCTGATGAGTTCGCTCGGTATTTACGGTCCTCCCGCAATTTTGTTTTTCGATTCCTCTGGCCGGGAAATACGTAACCGCCGCGTCGTCGGCGAAATGTCGGGTGAGCAGTTTGCTGCCCATGTCGCCGCCACCTACCAGTGAAGCCGAATGTATTCGGCTTAGTCGCCATCGCGCTGGTTTCGATGCTGGTCGGCGCGCTATCTTTTAATCTGCTACAGAATGATTCGTCCACCTCCTCCCCGAGCGCAGAAGCTCAAGTCGAACTGCACTCGATTCCGCTTTTCGATTTGAACGGGCAAAAAACCACTATTGGTGACTGGAAAGGCACTATTTTAATCGTCAACTTCTGGGCACCCTGGTGCGCTCCCTGCCGACGCGAGGTGCCGAGCTTGATCAAGACACAGCTGGAGTATGCACAACAGGGTATCAGTGTGCTCGGTATTGCCTTCGACAACGAACCCCAGGTCAGCCGCTTTGCCGCGGATTATCAAATCAACTATCCGTTGTTCCTCGTCGGGAATCGAGCCGCCATGTATAACACTGCTTTCGGCAACCCAAGCGGCAGCCTGCCTTTTACCGCTATGCTGGATCGCAATCAGCGTATTTTATTTCAGCATAATGGCGAACTCAGCGCCGAACAGTTACTCGAACAGCTTGAAGCCTTACTATAAGTTGTTGACCCGGCTATAATTATTTTATTGTGTCGGCAACTTCGCCAATATGGGGGTTATCTCGCTAAAACTGGACTCTATCTTGCCTATATGCAAAAATCCGGGTTACTGATTCCCAGGTGCGGAAATATCCCGGATGACTAACATTCTGGTCATACATGGCCCCAACTTAAACCTGCTTGGCACGCGTGAACCCGAGGTTTACGGTGCTGATACGCTGGAAGCTATCAACCACAACCTGTCACAGATAGCACAACAGAAAGACGTAAAACTGACGACTTATCAGTCCAACACCGAGGGTGATATCGTCAGCTGTATCCAGCAGGCGGGGGCAAAAAAAGTTCAGTTTATTATTATTAATCCCGCGGCTTACACGCATACCAGCGTTGCCATCAGGGATGCGTTTCTGGCCACGCGGATTCCGTTTATCGAAGTTCACCTGTCGAATGTATATGCCCGGGAGGAGTTCAGAACCCACTCCTACCTTTCCGACCTGGCCGTGGGGGTCATTAGTGGATTTGGCAAAAACAGCTATCTGCTGGCCTTAGAGGCCGCCATTATCCAGTGCAAACAATCAGCAACTTGAGAGAACCGAATAGATGGATATTCGCAAAGTAAAAAAACTGATCGAATTACTCGAGGAATCCGGTATCGCCGAACTGGAAATCAAGGAAGGCGAGGAATCGGTAAGAATAAGCCGGCAGATATCCACTGTCGTGCAGAGTGTCGCTCCACTCGCAGCTCCACTGGCAGCAGCACCGCTCGCAGCCGCCCCGGCCGCGGCTATCGCGCCCGAGGAAATAAGCGGACATCAGGTCAAATCGCCAATGGTGGGAACCTTTTATGAGGCCGCTTCTCCAACCTCGGGACCTTTCGTGACTACGGGTCAACAGGTTAGTGTCGGTGATACGCTGTGCATTATCGAAGCGATGAAAATGATGAATCAGATTGAAGCGGACAAGGCCGGCACGATACGCTCAATTCTGGTTGATAATGGTAGCCCGGTCGAATTTGATCAGGTCCTGTTTATAATCGAGTAGGGCCATTAAATGCTGGAAAAAATTGTAATCGCCAATCGAGGTGAAATCGCGTTACGCATTCTGCGCGCCTGCCGCGAAATGGATATCAAGACAGTTGCCGTGCATTCGACCGCAGACCGCGACCTTAAACATGTGCGACTTGCTGACGAATCGGTTTGCATCGGCCCGGCTTCTTCCCTGG
This sequence comes from uncultured Gammaproteobacteria bacterium, assembly GCA_963793595.1. Lineage (GTDB taxonomy): Bacteria > Pseudomonadota > Gammaproteobacteria. The sequence goes on from CAWCBX010000031.1 coordinate 4,143, forward strand.
AAAGCTACCTGAATATCCCGGCACTGATTTGTGCGGCCGAATTGACCAACGCCGATGGTATTCATCCAGGGTATGGCTTCCTTTCCGAAAATGCAGAATTCGCCGAACAGGTAGAATCAAGCGGCTTCAAATTCATCGGACCCAGCGCGGCAGCGATCCGCACCATGGGCGACAAGGTCGCAGCTATCAAGGCGATGAAAATAGCCGGAGTCCCTACCGTACCGGGTTCAGACGGCCCGCTTGGAGACGACAAGGAAGAGAACATCAAAATGGGCCGCAAGATCGGCTACCCGGTAATTATCAAGGCTGCTGGTGGCGGTGGCGGACGCGGTATGCGCGTGGTGCATGCCGAAGGCAGTCTGATGAACTCGATTCAGCTAACCAAATCCGAGGCGGCAGCAGCTTTCGACAACGACACCGTCTACATGGAAAAATTTCTGGGCGCACCACGGCATATTGAAATCCAGGTGCTCGCCGACTCACATGGTAATGCCATTCACCTCGCAGAGCGCGATTGTTCGATGCAACGCCGCCACCAGAAGGTTGTCGAAGAAGCGCCGGCACCCGGAATTACCGAGCAGCAACGCCACACCATCGGCATCCGCTGTGCCGAGGCCTGCATCAGGATGGGATACGAAGGCGCCGGCACCTTTGAATTTCTATACGAAAATGGCGAGTTTTATTTCATTGAAATGAATACCCGGGTTCAGGTCGAACATCCAGTTACCGAAATGATCACCTGGGTGGACATAATCAAGGAACAGATCTCAATCGCCTCCGGTAACCCTTTACGCTACAAGCAGGAAGATATTCAGATTCATGGTCATGCTATCGAATGCCGAATCAACGCCGAGGATTCGAAAACATTTCTGCCATCACCAGGGAAAATTACGCTTTATCATGCGCCCGGTGGTCCCGGCGTGCGTATGGATTCACATATCTACAACGGTTACACGGTGCCGCCCTACTACGATTCGATGATTGGTAAATTAATCACCTATGGTAATACACGCGAGTCTGCCATAGCCCGTATGAATGGGGCGCTCTCGGAAATCGTTATCGAAGGCATCAAGACCAATATCGATCTGCAAAAAGATATCATCAGCGATGGAAATTTTGCCATTGGAGGTACCGATATCCACTATCTCGAGAAGAAGCTCGGGATCGACTAGCCCAATGGCATGGTGGCAATTCAGCCTGAATTGCCAGGCATCCGAACTTGAGCAGGTCGAAAACCTGATGATGGAGCTTGGCGCAGTTAGTATTTCGTTGAGTGATGCGGGTGACGAACCGATATACGAACCCCTGCCGGGCGATAATCCGGTATGGCAAGAGTCGATCGTTGCCGCAACCTTCGATGGCGCAAGCGACCACGAATTCCTCTACCAGCAATTAACCAGTCAGTTACCCGATCACCTGGCGCGAGGAGTTCGACTAAAAACCTTGCAGGATCAGGACTGGGATCAGGCGTACAAGCAACATTTTCATCCACTGCAATGTGCACCGGATCTATGGATCGTGCCCAGCTGGTCAGAACCCCCCGACCCCGCTGCTACCATTATCCAGCTTGATCCCGGTCTGGCTTTCGGCACTGGTAGTCACCCTACAACCGCGTTATGCCTGGCCTGGCTGGGCACCAGCGATATCGATGGCCGACGAGTTATAGATTTTGGTTGCGGCTCGGGCATTCTTGCAATTGCGGCCATCAAACTTGGTGCGCGACAGGTCATTGCGGTAGATATTGACGCACAGGCCCTCACTGCCTGCCACTCGAACATGGAAGTGAACGGAATCAATAGTGAGCAGATACAGGTTATGCTGCCCGAGGCGCTGGACGAATCCACAGTAGATCTTTTGATCGCCAATATCCTCGCCGGGCCACTGCTCAGGCTTGCACCCCGGTTTGCAGAGCTGGTAGAACCTGGAGGCCAGATATTACTTTCCGGGATACTCAAAACACAGCTGGAAGATATACAATTGGCCTATCAGCCCTACTTTAATCTTGATCCGGCCAGCTTCCGCGAGGACTGGGTCTGTATCAGCGGCAATCGACTCTAACGGGAGACTAATGTTTAGCAGAACACATCTCGGCGAAGTGATGGAAACAACCTGCAATCAATGCAAGAGTCGATTTCGTCTCACCGAAAAACAACTCCAACAGGGCTATGGCAAAGTTTGTTGTGGCGAGTGCGGCAGTGTGTTCAATGCTATGACAACACTGAAGAACTACGAGGGAGAATTACCGCCCGACTATTTCGAAAAACAGCTGGAAGAGGATGAACTGCAGCATGAAAAAACCTTGCCGGTAACTGACTTCGACCTTGAAACAAATTTTGTTGAACGTCGTCAGGTCAGCCTGCACGAGGCTATGTACGGCTCCGAGGGCCGATCTTTTTCTCTCTCGGCCCGCTGGCCTGGCTGGTCGGCATACTGTTGTTAGCCGCAGTGGGTATCGCACAGGTAATTTATTATCAACGCTATCAACTGATTGAAAACCCGCGTTACCAGCAACAGGTGATCAACCTGTGCCAGGTGCTACCCTGTGCTCCAACCGCTTTTTCCAGTACCGAGCAAATTCGCTTGCTGGAACGTAACGTATTCACCCACCCGGTGGCCAGGAATGCGCTAATGGTAACCGGGTCATTTGTTAACCAGGCACCCTTTGCGCAAAAATTACCCGAGCTGCTAATCAGTCTGTTCGATGTTCAGGGTAAGCTGATAGCGAATCGGCTCTTCGCCCCTGCCGAGTATCTGTTAGATGACAAGAATCGCGGTATCATAAAGCCAGATTTACCGATTCAGTTTCGTCTTGAAATCGTCGATCCCGGAACCGATGCCCTGACCTATGAGTTCGAGTTTTTCTAATCCAGATTGCGCATTGTTTTAAATAAGTCACATTAATACCAACATCGAAATATACTGGTATATGAACATTAAAACTCGGAGTATATTGCGCTTTTTCCGGGCCGTTCCAAGGGATCATAGAACCGCTAGCCGATGAATCTGAAAATCAACTTCGTTAAATTTTTCCCGTTCCTGCGCTGGGGCAGAAACCTGACCCGTGAAAGCGTGCATGTCGATATGCTGGCCGGGCTCACCGGTGCTGCAATCGCGCTACCACAGGGTGTAGCTTTCGCAGCAATTGCCGGCATGCCTCCCGAGTACGGTCTTTACACCTGCATGATACCGGCAATCATCGCCGCCCTGTTTGGTTCTTCCTGGCACCTTGTTTCGGGACCAACCACCGCGGCCTCGATAATCATGTTTACATCCTTGAGTGGGATGGCCATACCTGGCAGCGAAAAGTATGTCGCCCTGGCCATCACGCTCGCCTTCATGGTCGGAGTTCTGCAACTGGTGATGGGAATGGTACGCCTGGGAGCGCTGGTAAATTTCATATCTCACTCGGTCGTGGTCGGATTTACCGCAGGCGCGGCTTGCCTGATCGCCGCCAAGCAGGCCAAGGAATTTTTAGGGATCGATATCCCTGACGGTATGCACCTGTTCAATACGATTGAGTTTCTCTGGGGTAACTGGGAAAAATTACATCCATTGGTAATGCTGGTCTCGATCATCACTTTGCTAACCGGAATTCTGGCACAGCGACGCCTGGGTGGCATGAGTATGATAGCCGCCCTACTGGTTGGCAGCGCCGCGGCAGGGTTGTTTAACCTCGCCTTTGGCGAACAGACTTCCGGCATCGGGATGGTAGGCGCCCTGCCTCAACAATTGCCACCGTTGTCGATGCCGCAGTTTTCGTTCGAGATCTTTCGCCAACTGTCACCACTTGCCCTGGCGATGACGCTGTTCGCCTTGACTGAAGCGGTTTCGATTGCACGTTCAATTTCCCTGAAATCTGGTCAACCCATCAACGGGAATCAGGAATTCATCGGACAGGGATTATCCAATATATTCGGCAGTTTCTTTTCATCCTTTGTTGCCACCGGGTCATTTAACCGCAGTGGCGCCAACTACGATGCCGGAGCGCGCAGTCCGTTAGCAGCCGTAATGGCAGGCGTGTTACTGATCGTACTCGTACTGCTGCTGGCACCATTGACTTCCCACCTGCCCAAAGCGGCCGTGTCCGGTTTATTGTTTCTGGTTGCGTGGCGCCTGATCAATTTTGCACAGATTCATAAAATTCTGCGCGCTGATAGAAACGAGGCGATAATCCTTGGCGTCGTCTTTTTCGGCACCGTCTTTTTCTCGATCGAGTTCGCGATTCTTGCCGGGGTCATTTTGTCGCTGATGACTTTCCTGCGCAAAACTTCACGTCCCAGGTTATCACCGCGTGTACCTGATCCGAAATCGAGAACGCGCAAATTTGTTTACGGACAATTCCTTCCCGAATGCCCTCAACTCAAGATACTTCGTCTCGATGATTCGCTTTATTTCGGTTCGGTGGCGCATGTGGGTGAACTGTTTCGCCGCTACCGGGAACACTACCCGGAGCAGAAGCATTTATTCCTCTTAACCAAGGGTATCGCGCAGGTAGATATTGCTGGCGCCGAACTGTTGATCAAGGAGGTACGAGAAAGACGCGATCTCGGCGGCGATCTCTATATGTACCAACTCCGGGAAACTGCATCAAAGGTATTTAATCGTGGCGGCTATCGCGATGAAATCGGCGAGGCTAATATATTCGACTCGAAGGAAGGTGCCTTATCGGCAATTTTCGACAGGCTGGATAAAAATATTTGCGCTACCTGCGAACAACGCATCTTTGTCGAATGCAAGTCGATCGAGAAACAGGTTCAGGACCCGGAAAAGTAACCAGTCATGTCGTTTGCTATAGGTCCCTACCGTTTTGCAAACCGCCTCGTGCTGGCACCTATGGCCGGCGTCACGGATCGTCCGTTTCGTCAGATGTGTCGACAACTCGGCGCCGGCATGACGGTATCTGAAATGATTACCAGTAGGCCGGATCTGCGTAACAGCCGCAAGACTCGGCTGCGCATGGATCACCAGGGTGAACCGGGACCGGTAATCGTTCAGATCGCCGGTGGTATTCCCGAGATGATGGCGCAGGCCGCTATCTATAACGTCGATAATGGCGCCCAGATCATCGACATCAACATGGGTTGCCCGGCGAAGAAAGTATGCAAGGTCGATGCGGGGTCGGCTTTGCTCAAAGACAGCAAGCTGGTCGAATCTATTCTAAGCGCGGTGGTCAGCGCTGTTACGGTGCCGGTCACGCTCAAAATACGCACCGGCTGGTCGCGCCAGAACAACAACGCTCTTGAAATTGCAGGCATTGCACAGGACTGTGGAATCCAGGCCCTGACCATCCACGGCCGCAGCCGTGAAGACAAGTATCTAGGTGCAGCCGAGTACGAAACCATTCGTCAGGTCAAAGAAAATGTTCAGCTTCCGGTAATCGCAAATGGTGACATCGATTCTGTGCAAAAAGCACAAATGGTCATGGACTTCACGGCTGCTGATGCTATTATGGTTGGCCGTATCGCGCAGCAGCGTCCGTGGATATTCAGCCAGATCGAACAGTATCTGAGCACCGGCAAAGAACCGGAAGAGCCTGCAGACGAGCTAAAACAAGCATGGCTGACAAGCCATTTAGAAAATCTGTACGCGTTTTACGGGGAGCATCAGGGGGTGCAGATCGCGCGTAAGCATATCAATTGGCAACTTGGCCAAAACCAGGACTATAACCTGGTAAAGCCACAGCTAATGCAGGCACAAACAGCGGCACGGCAGCTGGAAACGATCGAAGCTTACTATAACGACTGCATTCTGAAGAGCTATGCCCGGGCATCCTGAATAGCGCCTGTGGCGAAACATGGTTAGTGAGCGTGGCGAAAAAGAAAAATACAAGCTTGTTGCAACAGTCGGTAGAAATGGCGATTCGCAAGTATCTTGACGATCTTGACGGCGAGCTACCCTGCAACCTGTTCGAGACCGTAATTTCTGAAATCGAGCAACCGATGCTGAAAACCGTGCTTCGACATTGCGATAACAACCAATCCAGGACCGCGTCATGCCTCGGTATTAACCGCGGCACCTTGCGCAAAAAACTTAAGCAATACCATATCGAACATTAATACTGTTGGTTTCGCAATCGGCTATAATGCCGTTTTTTTCAATACCAACCCGGACCCAATATGCCCCAAGCTATTCGCCGCGCACTCATCAGCGTCTCAGATAAAACCGGCATCGTCGAACTGGCTCAAAATCTACACAATACCGGCGTCGAACTGCTTTCCACCGGTGGAACGGCCAAATTGATCGCGCAACAGGGTATCGCGGTCACTGAAATCTCCACTCACACCGGCTTCCCCGAAATGATGGCGGGGCGTGTCAAAACATTACACCCCAAGGTTCACGGCGGCATTCTCGGGCGCCGCGGAATCGATGATGCGGTGATGCAGGAACACGGCATCGATCCGATAGATCTGGTGGTGATCAATCTCTACCCGTTCCAGCAAACGGTTGCCAACCCCGACTGCAGTCTCGAGGATGCAATCGAAAATATCGATATCGGTGGACCCGCAATGGTACGTGCCGCGGCCAAGAATCATGCCAGTGTTACCGTGGTCGTCGACCCAGATGATTACCCGGCACTGTTGCAGGAAATGGAGGCCAACGGTGAAGTCAGCGACGCAACACGCTTTTCACTGGCGATAAAGGCATATGAACACACGGCGCAGTATGATGGCGCCATCGCGAATTATTTCGGACACATGGTGCAACCACCGCAAGAGCAGGCTTTCCCGCGTACCTTAAACCTGCAGTTTCAGCATGCGCAGGCCATGCGCTACGGAGAAAACCCGCATCAGGCCGCGGCTTTCTACACCGCGCCCGGCAACCAGGAGCCCAGTGTTGCCAGCGCTGTACAAATCCAGGGTAAGGCGCTTTCGTTCAATAACATCGCCGATACCGACGCGGCACTCGAATGCGTCAAACAGTTCGAAAAACCGTGCTGTGTAATCGTCAAGCATGCCAACCCCTGCGGAGTAGCGCAGGCTGACAACATTCACGATGCCTACCAGCGCGCCTTCAGCACCGACCCGGAATCCGCGTTTGGCGGCATAATTGCCTTCAATCGCCCACTCGATGCCAGCACCGCGCAAGCTATCGTCGACAAGCAGTTTGTCGAAGTCATTATCGCCCCGACGATAGCAGACGCGGCAATCGAGATAGTCTCGAGCAAGGAAAATGTGCGCCTGCTAAGCTGCGGGCAATGGGACAATGCGCAAACCCGCTTCGATTACAAGCATGTCAACGGCGGGCTACTGGTTCAGGATGCCGACCAGGCACTCTACCAGGGTCTTGAAGTAGTCAGCGAAGTGAAACCCGATGACCGGCAAATGCAGGATATGGTGTTTGCCTGGCAGGTAGCCAAGTTTGTCAAATCCAACGCCATAATTTATGCGCGTGACAGTATGACCATCGGCGTCGGAGCGGGCCAGATGTCACGCATCAACAGCGCGCGGATTGCCGCAATCAAGGCTGCACACGCCGGCCTCGAAGTAACCGGTTCGGTGATGGCCTCAGACGCTTTCTTCCCATTTCGCGATGGTATCGATGCCGCCAACGAAGTCGGCATACGGGCGATAATCCAACCGGGTGGATCGATGCGTGACGACGAAGTCATCGCCGCCACGAATGAACATGGTATCGCCATGGTTTTTACCGGAATGCGACATTTCCGTCACTGAGGCAGGCGTAAGAGATGAAAGTGTTAATCGTTGGTGGTGGCGGACGGGAACATGCGCTCGCCTGGAAAGCGGCCCAGTCGAAACTGGTACAGCAGGTATTTATCGCTCCGGGTAACGCCGGCACGGCGCTGGAAAATGGCATCGAAAACGTTGCTATTGGCGCCGAAGACATCGACGGCCTGCTGGAATTTGCCAGCACCAATCAAATCGAGCTCACCATTGTCGGCCCCGAGGCACCGCTGGTAGCGGGTATAGTCGATCGCTTCGAAGCCAGTGGTCTGACGATCTTTGGACCTCGTGCCAATGCTGCGCAGCTCGAGGGTTCCAAAACCTTTACCAAGGATTTCCTCGCACGCCACGAAATTCCAAGTGCTGCCTACCAGAGTTTCACCGATGTCACCGCCGCCTGTGAATATGTCGCACAACAGAGCACTCCGATTGTGATCAAGGCTGACGGGCTTGCGGCGGGTAAAGGCGTGATCATCGCGCAAACACATGATGAAGCACGGGCAACGATCAAAGACATGCTTTCGGCTAACCGTTTTGGCGAAGCCGGTCACCGCGTCGTTGTCGAGGAATTCCTCGCTGGTGAAGAAGCCAGTTATATTTGCATCGTCGATGGTGAACAGGTATTGCCAATGGCAAGCTCGCAAGATCACAAAGCGCGTGACAATGGCGACCTGGGACCCAATACAGGTGGTATGGGCGCCTACTCCCCGGCCCCGGTGCTCAGCGCAGACATCGAGGAGCTGGTGATACAGGAAATTATTTTACCCACGGTAAAAGGCATGAATGCCGAGGGTAATCGTTATCGAGGTTTTTTGTACGCGGGCCTGATGATTGGCGCCGACGGTACCGCCAGGGTGCTCGAATACAACTGTCGTTTTGGTGACCCTGAAACTCAACCTATCATGATGCGCCTGCAATCTGACCTGGTTGAACTTTGCCTGGCTGCCTGCCAGGGTGAGCTAGGCTCTAAATCCACACAATGGGATCAACGCGCCAGTCTTGGCGTAGTAATGGCTGCAGACGGCTATCCCGGTAGTTATGCCAAAGGGGCTTTGATTGCAAATATTCCACCGCAGTCAGCGAATGGAAAGGTGTTTCATGCCGGCACCAGGCTCGGCGCAGACGGTAGCGTCCTGTCTGATGGTGGGCGCGTATTGTGCGCGGTAGGTCTCGGTGACAATATTAAGGAGGCGCAATTGCGCGCTTACCAACTAATCGAAAAAATTAGCTGGGATTCGGCATATTTCCGCACCGATATCGGTTTCAAGGCCCTGTAAAGATGCTTGACAGATAAGTTGACTTAGGGAGGACTTGTGAAGTGATTTATGAGCTTGGTCGCGTAAATTACTGACTGCTATGAAAAAAAATCACGTCCCTGTGAAATCGACACAACCACTACATATTGTATGTTTAAAAATTTAATACCGCAAGATATTGTGCTTTAGTATTTTGTGTCTATACTACGCGGAACCAGGTCAGGGATTCCCCATATGAAGTGCCCAAATTGCAATTCCCGAATGTTCGTCACCGATGAAACAGCTACTGCCAAGAGTTCGGTCACCTTTTATCGCTGCAGTATCTGTATCAGCGAACATGTTTCGTCGGAACCCGTGTTACAGGCTGCCAAGCACGAAACGACCGATTATCTTGACACTCAGGTTACCGAAAGAAAACGCTACCTGATGGTTTAACCGCCGGTAACGCGATTACCGGTACGGCCTTGACGAGCCTTGTCGCAGGAGAACATCGATGCAAACACCGGCACGTCTTTATCGAGGCAGGGCTATCGACACCTGGTTACGATTTTTGCATCGGTTGGTGTATCTACCCGGTGCCATGGTGCTGATCTATGGATTCTGGCTGTCGCTGACAGCCTGATGCAATCAGATTTTCGGGAATTCCAGGCTCGCTCTCAATCCACCTGATTTTGCAGCGCTAAAATCCAGCCCTATATTGTAAGACTCGACTATGTCAGCGACGACAGCGAGCCCGATGCCCTGTCCCTCAGTCGCCTGATCGAGACGGGTACCCCGATTCAGCATCTGCTCTACTTCGACAGCAGCCAGTCCCTCACCATCATCCTCAATGACTAAAGTCATCGCTTTATCTTCACTTTCCAGACTCTCGATAACGATTCTCTTTTTACCGTACTTGAAGGCGTTGTCGAGCAGGTTACCAATCACCTCAAGGCAATCGCCTTCATCCATTCGCAGCAGCATCTGCGCTGGCAGCTTACGCTCGACCCTGATTGCCTTTTCCTGATAAACCTTTTCCAGTGCCGACACCAGCTTGTCGATAATCTTAACCAGATCTACCGGCTTGCTAATACGGATATCCGCAACGCTGGTCGCCTTTTGTAACTGGTAAGAGACGATCTGGTTCATGCGATCTGTCTGTTCGCGCAGGGTTTCTATCTGCGACTGATTGATGTCATGCTGATCACCGAGACCGGTTAATACCGCGAGCGGGGTTTTCAGGCTGTGTGCGAGATCGTCCATCGCGTTGCGATAACGCTGGCGCTGGAACTGCTCGCGCTTTAACAGGATGTTCAGGTTCTCGGTCAGTGGCGCTATCTCGTCAGGGTAGTCCTGTTCAAATCCCGACTGTTGTTGATCTTCAATCGCCTTTACTTCGAGGCCTATTTTCTGCAACGGTCGTAAACTCCAGCGAGTAACAAGATACATTACCACCAGTAACAGCAAAGTGGTGACGATTAACCAGGCCCACAGGGTTTGCCGAAAGCGGCTTAGCTGTTCAAAATATCCAGCCGCGTTGCGCCAGACGACCACGTCGTAACGCTGTAACTTACTGTTGATATCCGGCCACTGCAGCGCAAAATTGAGTCGAAAGTACGGCGTTGCCAAATGCTCGACAATTTGAAATTCCCATTCCCCGAGTTCGGTTACTCCGATCGGAGGGAAGCCAATAGTGATCGATTCAGAGCGCCAGATTTCGCGCTTTTGCTGATCGTAAAGCAGCGCATACAAACCGGAATTTCGGGTGACCAGGCTGGGCTCGAACAACCGATCACCCGACACCGTAATACTGAGCCCCTGACGGTCCTGATCGACAGCGCCGAGCAAGCTGTATATGAGTAATTGCAGCCCGTCTTCCTCGGCCTGCAAGGCACGTTTTACCACGGCCCGTTCCAGCGCAATCGCTGTCAGCACCATAAATGCGACCAGTACCACCATCGACACGAGTGTCAGTCTGGATTTGATCGATTTCACTTTGGGTTAACCTGCATATTGCACGAAGGGAACGAATACCAGGGGAAATCTGGCAAACAAGGCTGAACGATCGCCCGCCGATGCATAGCCATAGCTACGCATCAAGGGGGATCGTTCAGGATTGGCAGCCAGATTTCTCCTGGTTTCGTTCAGGCGCATACTGTAATAAATAGAATTCATGATAAGTCGTTACTATCCCTCGTCGTATCAATTTCCTATGCCACTCGATGCGCCGCCTTCGTGCAATATGCAGGTTAGATCTGCTCCGCCCGCTGAAGAGTAAAACGATAACCCCGACCACGCAGAGTTTCTATGGGTTTCAAACTCTCATCCGGATCAAGCTTCTGGCGCAAACGACGAATAAAAACCTCGATCACGTTACTGTCATTATCGGATTCGTCATCATACAAATGCTCGGTTAATACCGTCTTCGAGATCACTTCACCGGCATGCAGCATCAGGTACTCGAGCACCTTGTACTCGAACGCGGTCAAATCCAGTTCGCGCTCATCGACATAAGTACGTTGGGTGGCGGTATCGAGACTGACCGGTGAACAGACAATCCGTGAATCCGACCAACCGGAAGCTCGCCTGATCAACACACGGATACGCGCCATCATTTCTTCGTGGTGGAACGGCTTGACCAGGTAATCGTCGGCGCCCGCGTCCAGACCTTCGACCTTGTCCTGCCAACGCCCCCTGGCGGTCAGGATCAGAATTGGAATATTATTTCCCTGATCACGGATTTGATTGATCACTTCCAGCCCTGACATTTTGGGTAAGCCCAGATCGATGATGGCGACATCGGCTGGATATTCCTGTACCAGGTAAAGTCCTTCATCGCCATTGCCGGCACTATCGACTGCAAATCCTTCAGACTTCAAACGCTCGACGATTTGCTGCTGGATATCGATATCATCTTCTATGACTATCGCTCGCATCGGAATTCTCGCTTTTCTGGTAACTAGTGTAGTGTCCTATAATGCAGCTGGGATTAAATCACAGGTGCAAACTGAATGCGCATTTTAATGCGCTTGCCGGGATCGTAGGGCATTTCAATCTGGTAACTGCTACCACGGTACCTGTAGGTAACATCGTAGCCGTCGATGACTTCCTCGTAACCGACCTCGTGCCGGGTCTTGCAATGTTCCTCGTATCCAGCAACAGTTTGCGTGTCGTGCCCCGAATGTGCGTTGACCGCGTTGTGACCGATTTGCGCACCGACAATCGTGCCGACCACTATCGCTACTTTGTTAGTCCGGCCTTTACCGATCTGATGTCCGATAATTCCACCCGGCAGACCGCCGACCAGCATGCCACCGGCAGACCGTCGTGGTTGGCTCCGCGTGTGATAGATCGGCTCTTCCCAGCATTCGCGTACCGGTCTGGATACCTCCACCTGGCGGTAAACAGGTTGCACACTGGTCACCCGGGCATATTCATAGAGATCATGCCGGGGCTTGTAGTTATGCTTCTTGTAGCCATGACCATTGTTGGCAGCGATAGCGGCATTGGCAAATATCAGCACTATTACTGCAATTGTCGTTTTCAGAGTTTTCATACCGGTCTCCTGCTCGACTAACGATGACTGGCAATATAAGCAGAACTAACTGAATCAAGCCTTAACGCACTATTTTCGATAATTTCTGGGGAATATTTAACTACAGTTTCGCACCCGGTTACTCCGGGAGAAATGGGGTTGCTTTTTAGAAGCGATTGCCTAAGCTTGTCGGCTGATTTGACAGCGGCAGCATGCATGTTTGCACTAGAAATAGAAAATCTGCACAAAACCTACGCCAGTGGCTTACAGGCGCTCAAGGGTATCGACCTGCAGGTCGAGACAGGTGATTTCTTTGCCCTGCTCGGGCCCAATGGTGCCGGCAAGTCAACCTGTATCGGCATCATTTCGGGCCTGGTCAACAAGACCAGCGGTAGCGTCAGGATTTTCGGTCACTCCATCGACGACGAATTCATTGTCGCCAAATCATTACTGGGCTCGGTACCGCAGGAATTCAACTTCAATACTTTCGAACCGGTAGAAGAGATCGTCATCAACCAGGCGGGTTTTTATGGGGTACCCGCTCGAATTGCAAGACAGGAGACCGAGCATTACTTAAAACAACTCGGGTTATGGCAGCAACGCAGATCGCAGGCGCGACGGCTATCGGGGGGCATGAAACGCCGCCTGATGATCGCACGCGCACTGATTCATAAACCGCGCCTGCTGATCCTGGACGAACCTACCGCGGGTGTTGATATCGAACTGCGACGCACGATGTGGGACTTTCTCGATCAAATCAACGACCAGGGAACCACGATAATTCTGACCACGCATTACCTGGAAGAAGCTGAACGTATGTGTCGCAACATCGCTATCATCGACGACGGCGAAATCATCCAGAACACCAGTATGAAGCTGTTACTCAAGCAGTTGAACAGCGAAACCTTTGTGCTTTATCTGCGCGATGGCCTCGAGCAGGTTCCCCGGCTCGAAAGTTTTGCCAATATCGTTCGACTCGATCATCACAGCATCGAAGTCGAAGTGCCGGACAGCCGCTCGATCAATGATCTGATCCGCGAACTTGATGCGCAAGGCATAGTCGTAGAACGACTGCGCAACAAGGTCAACCGGCTCGAGGAATTGTTCGTCAAGCTGACGAGCAAAACTGACAGTTCGAGCGCCGCGTGATGATGAGACAATTCTGGATCGCTTACCTGACGATCACGCGCAAGGAAATAATGCGGTTTACCCGCATCTGGGTGCAAACCATCATTCCACCAGTGGTAATGGTCGCGCTTTACTTCGTCATCTTCGGCAACCTGATCGGTCAACGCATCGGTGAGATGGACGGCATGAATTATATCGACTTCATCATGCCGGGGCTGGTGATGATGTCGATCATCACCAATTCCTATACCAATGTTGTCTCGTCTTTCTACGGCGCCAAGTATTCGCGTCATATCGAAGAAATGCAGATCGCACCGGTACCCGACCTGGTTATACTGCTCGGATTTGTTACTGGAGGCATGGTACGCGGGATCAGTGTCGGCATCGCGGTAACCCTGGTCTCGCTGCTGTTTACCGATTTCAGCATTTACAACCCGCTGGTGGTGCTGCTGGTCGCATTGCTGACGTCCTGCCTGTTTGCGCTGGCTGGATTGATCAATGCGATTTTTGCGAACAGCTTTGACGATATCACCATTATTCCAACATTCGTGCTAACTCCCCTCACTTACCTCGGCGGAATATTCTATTCGATCAAGCTGTTACCCGAGTTCTGGCAGCAGGTTTCACTGGGTAACCCGATCCTCTACATGGTGAATAGCTTCCGCTATGGATTTCGCGGCAGCAGCGATATCGATTTGACGACTGCTATCGCCGTTATCCTGTTTTTTATAGCGGTGTTATTTAGCGCCTGCCTGATCCTGCTTGGTCGCGGTACCGGCATTCGTCAATGATCGAACTGGTCGATGTTGGTGTCAACCTGACCAACAAAAGCCTGCAGCAGGACCTGGATGGCGTCATGCAACGCGCACGCGATGCCGGCGTTATGCAGATGGTGATAACTGGCACCTCGATCACTGAAAGTCGCCATGCCATCACAATATGCGAACAGTATCCCGACCGCCTGGTCTCGACCTGCGGAGTCCACCCGCACCACGCCAGTGAGTGGAACGAAGATAGCCGGGCGGAACTCGAAAATATGGCCAGGCAAAGTTGCGTACGGGCAATTGGCGAAACCGGTCTCGACTTCAACCGCAACTATTCCCCGCAAGCGGCGCAGGAAATGGTGTTTCAGCAGCAAATGGAACTGGCGGCGACCCTGCAGATGCCGCTCTTCTGCCATCAACGTGACGCACATGAGCGTTTCGTGGCCATGCTGCGCGAACACCGCGGCGATATCAGCAGGCTGGTAGTGCATTGCTTTACAGATAGCCGAGAGGCGTTAATGGACTACCTCGACCTCGATTGCTACATCGGTATCACCGGCTGGATATGCGACGAGCGACGGGGACTTGATTTGCAACAGCTGGTGAAGTTAATTCCCGATAACCGGTTGTTACTTGAAACCGATGCGCCCTACCTGCTGCCCCGAAATATCCAGCCCAGGCCTTCGAGTCGCATCAACGAACCCGCATATCTGCCCCATATCCTCGAGAATGTAGCCTTTCACCAGGGAAAAACGGTTGAATTGCTGGCCCGGCAAAGCCTGCAAAACAGCCGGGCCTTTTTTGATCTTTAACCAGCATTCGGGCAAGTCTCAAAAACCCCATGGGTACTGGGATCCAGCTCTCAAAAGAGCATTTCAGGTGCAAAAATTCGTTACAAGTGGCGTTTTACGATCTAAACTCAGGTTTAAACCTGACGGTTTAAATCATGAATGATCAAGTAAAACTCAACTTTTTCGCATCGACCCCGGAACCCTGCAGTTACCTGGATAACCGCAAGTCGGTGAGTGCCTTCGCCAATCCCCATATGGATATGGACATGGGCACGTATAACGAGTTGATTCAACACGGTTTTCGGCGCTCCGGGGGATATATCTACCGACCCCATTGCCCGCAGTGCAAGGAATGTATATCAGTCAGAGTACCGGTCAAACGGCATCAGTATTCACGCAGCGAGCATCGTGTAATCAAGCGTAATGCAGATTTGAAAATCAGCATCATACCGGGCCGTTATCGTGACGAACACTTCGATCTGTATCGACGTTATATCAACAGTCGACACAACGACGGCAGCATGGCCAATCCCAGTAAATCCGACTACCATCGATTTCTGATTAGCGACTGGGCCGATACCCTGTTTTTCGAGTTCCGCCTGAACCGCATTTTAATGGCGGTCGCGGTTTGTGACGTGACCAGCAGCGGATTATCCGCGGTTTATACTTTTTTCGACCCAGACCACGAGGCTCGCAGCCCCGGTCATTTTGCGATCTTGAATCAAATCCATGAAACGCAGCTACGTGATCTCGATTACCTTTATCTCGGCTACTGGATTCGCGAGTGCAATAAAATGAGCTACAAGCGACGCTACAAACCGCTTGAAGCCTATCTCGACGACCAGTGGGTCGCGCTAGACTAGTTGCTTTAATTTTTCCCAGTCGAAAGCAGGACCCGGGTCGGTTTTACGTCCCGGCGCGATATCGCTATGGCCGATAATGGCATCGGTGTCGATGTCGGGATACCTGCGCCGCAATGCGATGATTAAGCTGGCGAGACTGTGGTACTGCGCGTCGGCATAGGCCTGGTCGTCGCAACCTTCAAGTTCGATACCGACGGAATAGTTGTTGCAAGCCGTTTCGCCGCACCACTGCGACTCACCCGCATGCCAGGCGCGGTCATTAAACGAGACAAACTGAATCACGTTTCCGTCCCGCTCGATCAGGCAATGGGCCGATACCGTCATACTGCAGATAGACTCGAAATACACATGCGCGCCCGCGTCGAGCTGATTGCAAAAAAACTTTTGAATATGACCACCACCGTATTCGCCAGGTGGTAAACTTATGCCATGTACGACGACCAGTTTTATGTTTGTGCTGTCAGGCCTGGCATCGAAATTGGGTGACCGAATCACTTCAACGGACTGCAACCAGCCAGCATCATCAATGGAAAGTTTTGTCATTCGCCGGTATTAACCCGTTATTACTGTTTTATTGAAATATTACTCGCCCCAGGCCCAATAGTTTAGCATCCTTGAACCTGCAAGATCTCAATCAGCCGCAACAACAGGCGGTAAAATGCATTGACCGGCCCTGCCTGGTGCTGGCTGGCGCCGGTAGTGGTAAAACCGGCGTCATCACGCGCAAGATTGCATGGCTGATCCAGCAGGGTTACGCCGCGCAGCATATTTGCGCCGTCACCTTCACCAACAAGGCGGCCCGCGAAATGCGTCAGCGCGTGACCCGATTGATGGACAGAAAAACCACCAAAGGACTGAAGATATCGACCTTCCACAGTCTCGGACAGCGCATCCTGATCCATGAATCGCATCGGCTGGGATATCGACGCGGTTTCAGCATCATGGATACGCGCGATGTCGAAACCTGCCTCGATGGACTCGCCCATCGGCTCGAGCAGGATACCGATTACATCAGGCAAACCATGTACCAGATTGGTCGCTGGAAAAACGATTTCATTGCTCCGGCGGCCGCGGCCGATGCGGCTGACACCCCGCTGTTACAGGCCCAGGCCCACCTGTACGACGAGTATCAGCAACACCTGCTGGCCTGTAACTCGATGGATTTCGATGATCTGATCATGCTGCCGGTGCAACTGTTCCGTAACCATGCGGAGGTACTCAACAACTGGCAGGACAGAATCCGCTACCTGTTAATCGACGAATACCAGGACACTAATACCAGTCAGTATGAATTGGTGAAAGCACTTTGCGGCATTCGCCAGAAGCTGACCGTGGTCGGCGATGACGACCAGTCGATCTACGCGTGGCGTGGCGCCCGCCCTGAAAACCTGCAACGCCTGCAGCAGGACTTTGCCGCGCTCAAAGTGATCAAGCTCGAGCAAAACTATCGCTCCACCAGCCGCATTCTCGGCGCTGCAAACCAGTTAATCGCGAACAATCAGCACCTCTATGACAAAAAACTCTGGTCGGCTTCCGGTGCCGGTGATCTGATCCGGGTTTTTCCATGCAAGAATGCCGAGGACGAAGCCAACCGGGTAGTCGTCGATATCCTCAGTAAACGCTTTCAGGAAAATACACCCTGTAGCCAGTTCGCGATTCTTTATCGCAGTAACTTCCAGTCGCGGAATTATGAAAAAGCCCTGCGCGATCACTCTATACCCTACCAGGTCGCCGGTGGTAACGCGTTTTTCGAACGACGTGAAATCAAGGACATCATGGCCTATCTGCGCCTGCTCACCAATCCCGACGACGACCAGGCCCTGCTCAGGATTATCAATGTGCCACGCCGCGAAATTGGCGCTACCAGTATTAAGGCGCTGGCAACTTATGCCGGATCCAGAAAACGTAGTCTCGATATCGCCATGCGCGAACTGGGCCTGCTCGAATCCCTCAACAACCGCGCCCGGGTGCGTATCCAGGAGTTCATCGAACTAATCGCGGAGCTGCGCCTGCAGGCCCAGCAGGATGATGCCATGGGCCTGTGTCGAACGCTGGTTTCTAAAATTGACTACGCTGACTGGCTCAGCGAAACCTGTACCTCGAGCAAACAGGCCGAAGCGGCCATGGAGAACGTCACGGAACTGATCAGCTGGATCGGCAACCTGCAAAAGGACCGTGACGACAAATCACTCGACGCCGTGGTATCGCATTTATCGCTGATGTCGATACTCGAAAATGACGAGGATCAAAAACCGCAGGATGCTGTGCAACTGATGACGATACACGCGGCCAAAGGCCTCGAGTTTGAACATGTTTACCTGGTCGGTTTCGAGGAAGACAGCCTGCCGCACCATCAATCGCAGGATGCTGATAGTATCGAAGAAGAACGTCGGCTTGCCTATGTCGGAATTACCCGGGCAGCCTCGAACCTGACGTTGAGCCATGCCAAAACACGGCAGAAATTCGGTGATATGCTGCAATGCGAGGTTAGTCGTTTTCTGTATGAACTACCCGAAGCCGATCTCGAAGGCGCAGAGCACACATTGAGTAAACTGTCAGATAGTGAAAGACACCAGCGCGGGCTTGATACCTTTGCCGATTTGAAAGCCTTGCTGGGAACTGCGGACTAGAAGCGCGAATTCAGATATCCGCGTCATACCGCGACTCGATCGCGGGATAACAGTTTTTAGCGGAGGCCTGGAGATTTAAAGTCCGGTGACTGGATTGATTGGTGGGCGACTAGCGGCAGGGATAGCCCACCGGAGCCCGCTAATCAATTCCGTCACCCGGCCGCGCTCGCAGGAACCTCCAGCATCATTCCTGGAGAATTAGAGCTTTGCATATGAGCTATGTCATCCCCGCTTGAGCGGGGATGACATAAAACATCTTCTAGTGCGCGAGGATCTGGCTGAGGAAGAGCTTGGTGCGTTCATGCTGCGGATTATCGAAGAATTCATGCGGATTATTTTCTTCGATAATCTGGCCTTCATCCATGAATATGACTCGGTTGGCAACCGTCTTGGCAAATCCCATTTCGTGGGTGACACACAACATCGTCATCCCTTCCTTGGCGAGTTCGACCATTACGTCGAGAACTTCCTTGATCATTTCCGGATCGAGCGCCGAGGTAGGCTCATCAAACAGCATTATTTTTGGATTCATGCACAGCGAGCGTGCGATTGCAACGCGTTGCTGTTGGCCGCCCGATAGTTGGCCAGGAAACTTGTCGGCCTGCTCGGGAATTTTTACGCGCTCCAGGTACTTCATCGCCGTTGCTTCGGCTTCCTTGCGCGGAACCTGCTTGACCCAAATCGGCGCCAGGGCACAATTTTCCAGCACGGTCAGGTGAGGAAACAAATTGAAATGCTGGAAACACATACCGACTTCGCGACGAATCGCGTCGATATTTTTCAGATCGTTGGTCAACTCGACATTTTCGACGATGATGTCGCCCTGCTGGTGCTCCTCGAGCCGGTTGATACAACGAATCAAGGTTGATTTTCCAGAACCCGAGGGTCCACAGATGACGATTCTTTCACCCCGGTTAACTTCCAGGTTGACATTCTTGAGCACGTGAAAGGAACCATACCACTTGTGCATGTCCTTAATTTTGATGACCAGTTCATCGGATACTTTAAGTTCAGGGACTGCTTCTGGTTGGCTACTCATAATTTTGTACCTTGGTTAACTTTTAATGTCCGGTATGGAGTTTCTTTTCTAGAAAAAGTGAGTATCGTGCCATCGAGAAGCAGGATACAAAGAAAAAGATCGCGACGAACACGTAAATTTCCGTCGACAGGCCCTGCCACTTGGTATCGGCCAGCGATGCACGTCCCATACCGAGGGGGTCGAACAGGCCGATGATGATGACAAGAGTGGTATCTTTATAAAGACCGATGAAGGTATTCACGATCCCGGGAATCGAAATCTTCAGCGCCTGGGGCAGGATAATCAGCCGCATCGATTGCCAGTACTTCAATCCCATCGAGTCGGCAGCTTCAATCTGCCCCTTGGGCAGGGCCTGTAAACCGCCTCTGATGACCTCGGCTATATAGGCCGAGGAAAACAGCGTTACCATGATCAATACGCGCAACAGCAGGTCGAAGGTTGTTCCCGGGGGCAGGAAATAATTCAGCATCGTCGAGGCCACAAACAGCAGGGTAATCAGCGGCACACCGCGAATGAACTCGATAAACGCGACACAGACCATGCGTAATGCGGGCATGTGTGATTGCCGTCCGAGTGCCAGCGCGATACCGATGGGCAAGGAACCGACGATACCGGTGACACCGATGGTAAGTGTGAGCATGAAACCGCCGAACTTATCGGTTGGCACCGGGGTAAGGCCCATACCACCGATCAGCAACCAGCCAATGACAAACGGTGCAATTAGCGAAAACCATAATGCCTGCTTGCGATTAGGGACATTATCAAACAGTACCGGGAGCAGCGCAGCCAGCATCAAAATGAATGAAACATTGACCCGCCAGCGTTCCTCAGTCGGATAAAACCCGTAAACAAATATTTCGAAACGTTTGCCGATAAAAGCCCAGCAAGCGCCCAGCTCATGACCGGCCGCCTTGGCGATGGCGCGACAATCATCGCGCGAGTCGGCCGAGAAGACCGCATCGAAGACAATCCAGTCCAACATCGGTGGAATAATGACGTAGAGAAAATATATCGTCAGTACCGTAATGACGATATTGGTCGTCGAAGAAAACAGGTTGTGGCGTATCCAGCCGATAATGCCGACTTCGGTGGAAGGTGGCGGCAGGTCGGGATGTTCGCCCGCTACGTGAGAGGTTTCAGTACTCATATTAGCGCTCCACCAGTTTCATGCGTTTGTTATACCAGTTCATAAACGCCGATATAATCAACGAAAAGACCAGGTAAATAGCCAGTACGATGGTCATACATTCCATTTCGCGCCCGGTCTGATTCAAGGATATTCCGCCGATGGTGGCAACAATATCCATGTAGCCGATCGCTATCGCGAGCGATGAATTCTTGGTGATATTGAGATACTGGCTGGAAAGCGGCGGAATAATAACGCGCAACGCCTGCGGAATGATAACCAGCTGCATGGTGCGGCTGGGCTTGATGCCGAGCGCGAAAGCGGCCTCGGTCTGGCCGTGGCTGATGGCCTGGATTCCGGCACGCACGATTTCTGCGATGAAGGCCGCGGTATAAAGCGATAGCGCTAGCCACAGGGCGACAAATTCTGGTCTCAAAACCAGCCCACCCTTGAAGTTAAAACCCTTGAGTACCGGGTATTCCGGGCTTACTGGCATACCGGCGAGAAAAAATACGATTATCGGGAAAAGTATAATGGCGCCAAGGCTTATCAGGAGAACGGGGTAAATTTTACCGGTCGCGTCCTGGATTTTCTTGGCATAACCTTTAAACCAGATGGTGAACCCGATACCGATGACGAAGGCGATCAATACCGCCCACATCGCCGGCTCAAACAGGGGTTTAGGTATATAAAAGCCGCGGTTGGTCAAAAACAATGTGCCGTCGAAGGCCATCATCGCATTTTTCGGAATCGGCAGATTGTTCACGATGATACCGTGGACCAGTAAAATATGCAGCAACACCGGTACGTTGCGCACGTATTCGATGTAAACATAAACGACCCGGTTGATCAGCCAGTTACTGGACAGGCGTAACACACCGAGCAGGAAGCCGACAATGGTCGAGAGAATAATGCCGGCTACCGCCACCAGCAGGGTGTTGATGATGCCGACGATGGCAGCGCGCCAGTGCGGGCTGCGAGAATCGTATTCGATCAGGGTTTGATTGATATCGTAGTTTGATGCATCCCACAGGAAGCTAAAGCTATAGCCCTTGCCAATGGTTTCGAGGTTGGTGATCGCGTTGTTCACAATGAAAAAGAAAAACGCAAAGATCAGGGCCATGGTAATGACCTGTATCGTAACCGAGCGCAGTTCCTTGTCGAAAAACAGTCGGTAAAAAAGAGAAGGATTGCTGCCGCTGGACGTATCTGATGCCGTCATTTTGATTGAGCCCCCGAAAATTCAGTCATGTCAAATCGCCATGAACCAAATGAGGCGGCGGTCTTGCGACCGCCGCTCCATTACTGCAGTTTAACGTACCGGTGGTGAATACAGGATTCCGCCATTGGTCCACTGCGCGTTCAAGCCGCGAGCAAGACCCAGCGAAGTATTGACACCGATATTGCGCTCGAAGATTTCACCGTAGTTGCCTACCGCGGAAATAGCGCGTACCGCCCATTGCTTGTCAAGTCCGATCATCGAACCAAAATCGCCCTCGGTACCGGTGATACGGTTGATATCCGGATTACTTCCAGCTTTGCTGGCATGACCCTTGACGTTGGCCTGGGTGATTCCCGCTTCCTCGGCCGCGATCAGAACGTTCAACACCCAACGGGTAACGTCGGCCCATTCATCATCGCCCTGGCGAACGGCTGGTCCGAGCGGTTCCTTGGAAATGATTTCAGGCAGAATGATATGCGCATTCGGTCGGTCGAACGTACTACGAGTAGAAGCCAGACCCGATGCGTCAGTGGTATACACGTCACAACGACCGGCCAGGTAGTTGGTTTGGCCTTCCTCGTTGGTTTCGATCGTTACCGGCTCATAGCTCATGTTATTCGCACGAAAGTAGTCAGCCAGGTTCAACTCGGTAGTCGTACCGGTCTGGATGCAGACTGAAGCACCGTCAAGCTGCTTGGCGGAAGTTACGCCAAGTGCCTTCGGCACCATGAATCCCTGGCCGTCATAGTAGTTAACGCCGAGGAAAGTCAGTTTCAGATCCGCATCGCGGCTCATGGTGATCGTGGTGTTGCGATACAATAAATCACCTTCACCCGAGTTCAGCACGGTAAAACGGGTTTTACCGGTAGTCGGCACAAACTTGACCTTATTCGGATCACCCAGTACTGCGGCAGCGGTTGCACGACAAAAATCGACGTCAAAACCTGCCCAACGACCGGAGTCATCGGGTGCGCCAAAACCGGCAACACCGGTTGTTACCACACAGTTAAGTTCGCCGCGGGCTTTTACGTCTTGTAGCGTACCTGCTGTCGCAACACCTGATGTAGACGCAAGTGCTACGGCCGCAGATACTGCCAGCGTTTTAAAAAGTTTCATTGGTCACTCTCTCCAATTGTTATTAGATGAATTGCCGCTACGATTTTCACGAGTTTACTGCTCTTTTTTTAACCGTTTCGGCAGATAAGGAGTATTGTTGTTTTGCTCCGTCCTCGGAAAGTAACATAACCGAGGCTTCCCGCCAAGATATTGATCGCTTGCTTTTTAGTGGTGCTAAACGGCAGTAATGGTTGCCATCAGGCCAATAGCGCCGGTATAAAGCTAATCTGATGATCAGAAATCTGCACGACACCGATGCCGTGGCGGTACTCGATATCTATCGCCAGGGGCTCGATTCCGGCGAAGCTTCGTTCGAAACCGACGCACCGGACTGGCAAACCTGGCAATCCAGGTACCACCCGTTTTGCCGACTGGTCTGGGAACAGGATGGCAAGCCCGCAGGCTGGGCCGCGCTGGCTCCGGTGTCGGTGCGGGATTGTTACCGTGGTGTTGCGGAAGTCAGTATATATGTCGCAGATCGTTATCTCGGTCAGGGAATTGGCAGCGAGCTCATGGCTGCGCTGATCGAGGAATCGGAGAGTAATGGCATCTGGAGCCTGTATTCATCGATTTTCCCGGAAAATAAGGCCACCCGGAAACTGCACCTGCGCCATGGGTTTCGCGAAGTCGGAATTCGCGAGCGCATCGCCCAACGCGACGGGCGCTGGCGTGACACGTTGATACTGGAACGCCGCTCTACCAGGGTCGGAATTTGATCTCGACAATCAAAGTCATCCCGATACGTCGGATTGCCGCGTAAACCTGTGCGGCCCGACAGGAATCTTAAAAAGTGCCGTTATTGCAAGATCCCGGATCTGCTGCGCACTCCGGGATGACGCCGCAGGGCGGCGTCAGTTGACCTGAATCTCGGGAATGCTGTAATCCTGTGCAGCGTTACCTAGATCATCCAGTTTCACCAGATTACCCAGGTAATAGCCCTGCGCATAGTCAATACCAATCGATTTCAGTTTTTCGATGCTGGCTTCGCCATCGACACTTTCGGCAATGGTCTTTATATCCAGCAAATGCGCCATCGAGTTGATCGACTCCACCATCGCAAAATCGATCTCGTCACTGCAAATATCACGAATCAGGTTGCCATCGATTTTGACAAAATCCATTTTCAGTTCCTTAAGCGCAGTAAAACTGGCCAGCCCGCTGCCAAAATTATCGAGCGCGAAACTGCAGCCTATGGCCCGTAGACGCTTAATCAACCGGCTCGCGTTGGCCAGGTTATGACTCAGCGTGGTCTCGGAAATCTCAAAACAGATTTGATGGGGTTTGACCACTGTTTTGTCAAACATTTGCAGGATGAATTCGGCCAGCGATTCGTCGGCTATCGATGGGGCCGATAAATTCAGACTCAACACCAGCCCGGGATTTTGCATGAATATGTGGGGGTACGAAGTGAAGACCCGCTCAATTACCCAGCAGTCAATTTGCGGCATCAGGCCAAAACGCGAAGCCGCCGGCAGGAATGCGCCTGGCGTAATGACCTTGTTACTATCATCAATCATGCGCAGCAATACCTCGGCGCGGGTGTGCAACCGGGTCTGTTCAGGATCGAGCGCAATAATCGGCTGGTAGAGCAGCAAGAAGTTCTCGCTGGCGAGCGCATCGCTAATATCCTTGCGCTGCAGTTTCTCACCGAGCCTTTGCGTCAGTTCGGTATCGGCTTCGGTATGGGCGTATGCTCGCCCCCTGCCGAGATCCTTGGCAACGTAACAGGCCTGGTCGGCATCGTGCATTAACTGTTTGCGCGAGATCGATTCCGCCACTATCGGCACGATGCCGATACTAACCCCGACCTGGTAGGTTTTCTGATCCCATACGAAACGATACTCGCGCACGACGTCGATCAGCATGTCGGCAACTTTTCTGGCCTTGCTCAGCGGGCAGTTTTCCAGTAACACACTAAACTCGTCGCCGCCGAGGCGCCCCAGTGTATCCCGACCGCGCAGTTGTCCGGCGAGTAACGATGAAATCTGCTTTAACAACTCGTCGCCCGCGACATGGCCCGCGGTATCGTTGACGATTTTGAACTCGTCGAGATCAAGGAACAGTAGCGCATGCGTGTTTTCGAAATCCTTCGCCGACTGCAGGGCTGTATCCAGCCTGTCCTCGAACTCGGCGCGGTTGACCAGCCCCGTAAGCGGGTCATGCGTGGCCTGGTGCACCATCATTTTCTGCATCCGGCGCGAGTCGGTGACATCCTTGAACACCAGCACCACACCGATACTGTTGCCCTGGCCATTAACCATCGGGGCTGCGGTACCCTGGATCGAATAGCGTTCGCCACTGCGCGATATCAATACATTATCTGTCTTCGGCGCGATCACGCGTTTTTCTCTCAGGCAGCGCTGTGCCGGGTCGGGAATTACCTTGCCGCTCTGCTCGTCTTCGAGATGCAGCACCGCTTCCATCGACAATCCCATCGCCTGGTGATAGCGCCAGCCGGTCAGGGCCTCGGCAACCGGGTTCATGTAATCGATACAGCCGTTATTATCGGTCGTAATCACCCCGTCACCGATCGAATGCAAGCTGATTTGCGCCCGCTCCTTCTCGATCAGCGTTTCGCCAAGCGCGAGCTTGCGCTCCATTTCGGCCGCGGCGCGCGCGGCAAACAACTTGATCACATGGACATCACTTTTCGCTGGATGCAAGGCAGCCCGGTTGATGCCGGCCAGCACCCCGATCTGTCCCCCCGATGAATCCTCCAGCTTGACCGCGAAAAATCCGCAGGCATTGAAGCGTTCTTTCAACAGGCTCGCTTCGGGAAACAGGTCACTGGCAGAATTTTCCATGTACCAGAAGCTGCCGCTTTCACCGCAGGGGCTGTTTTGTAATGAGATGGAGTGATTCATGATGTAACCACCATCGCACCAGTAGGCATGGGTCTGGTAGTTTTGCTGCTCGTCATCGACACAAGTGGCCAGGAATACGGCATCCACCGACAGAAACCGGGATAGCTCCCTGACCAATGCGTAATAGTAGGTCTCGCCGGTAGTGCCAACCGTGGCCTCGATCAGGCCATGCAGTCGATCCTTATGCTGTTGCTGATTTTTAAGCGCCTGTTTTGCGGAGAACTGCCTGGTCCAGTACCACGCCAGACCGGCGCTAACCAGCGCGGAGGTTACAGCTACCAAAATCAGTTCAATCATGAATGGGTCGGGTTAGATCCGAATTGGCAAGAGTATAGGCAAGATTTCAGGTATTTGGGCCGCGGCCGCTGATTTATTCACTTGCATCGCATTCTTGCTTTGCCTAACCTAGCGCGACTCATCCATTCTAATTTCAAGCACATCATGGCAAGTAAAAAAACCACATCCGGCAAACCCAATACCCGCAAATACTCATCGCTGGTCGTCGATGGCGTCGATCGTGCCCCGAGCCGCTCGATGCTGCGCGCGGTCGGCTTCGACGACGCCGACTTCAGGAAACCCCAGGTCGGTATCGCCTCCACCTGGAGTATGGTCACCCCCTGCAACATGCACATCGACCAGCTCGCATTAAAAGCCGCCGAGGGCGCCAACGAGGCCAATGGCAAGGCCGTGGTGTTCAACACCATCACGATTTCCGACGGCATTTCGATGGGCACCGAGGGGATGAAGTACTCGCTGGTATCGCGCGAGGTGATTGCCGATTCGATCGAAGCGGTCACCGGCTGCCAGGGTTTCGATGCGCTGGTCACGATCGGTGGTTGCGACAAGAACATGCCGGGCTGCATGATGGGCATGGCGCGTCTGAATCGACCATCGGTATTTGTCTATGGCGGCACCATCATGCCGGGCTGTCATAAAAAGAAACCGACCGACGTGGTCTCGGTGTTCGAAGCGGTCGGCGCGCAGGCGCAAAACAAGATCAGCAAAAAAGAACTCAAGGAAATCGAATGCACCGCAATACCGGGACCCGGTTCCTGTGGCGGTATGTATACCGCCAACACCATGGCTTCGGCGATCGAGGCAATGGGTATGAGCCTGCCGAACAGCTCTGCCCAGGCAGCGATTTCGAAGGATAAGACACTGGATTGTATTGCCGCAGGTAAAGCGGCGATGCACCTGCTCAAGGCCAATATCCGCCCCAGCGACATCATGACCAAAAAGGCTTTTGAAAATGCGATTACGGTCGTCATTGCGCTGGGTGGCTCGACCAACGCGGTACTGCATTTGCTGGCGATGGCCTCGGCGATCGGGGTCAAACTCAAACTCGACGATTTCACCCGCATCGGCAAACGCGTTCCGGTACTCGCCGACCTGCGCCCCAGCGGCAAGGCGATGATGTCGGAGCTGATCGAAATCGGCGGTATCCAGCCGCTGATGAAAATGCTGCTCGATGCCGGCCTGCTGCATGGCGACTGCCTGACCGTAACCGGAAAAACGCTTGCGCAGAACCTGGCGGGAGTGAAGCCCTATCCGAAAAGCCAGGATATCGTGCATGCGCTCAACAACCCGATCAAGAAAGACAGCCACCTGGTTATCCTGCACGGCAACCTGGCGCCCGAGGGCTCGGTGGCCAAGATTTCCGGCAAGGAAGGTTTGAGTTTCACCGGCAAGGCACGCATTTTCGCATCGGAAGAACAGGCGTTGAAGAAAATACTCGACGGTACCGTCAAAAAAGGCGATGTCATCGTGGTGCGTTACGAGGGACCCAAAGGCGGCCCCGGAA
Organism: uncultured Gammaproteobacteria bacterium; assembly: GCA_963793595.1. Classification (GTDB taxonomy): domain Bacteria; phylum Pseudomonadota; class Gammaproteobacteria. The sequence goes on from CAWCBX010000031.1 coordinate 31,939, forward strand.
TGCGCGAAATGCTGTCGCCGACCTCCGCCATCATGGGCAAGGGCCTGGGTAACGATGTCGCCTTCCTCACCGATGGTCGCTTCTCCGGCGGATCCCACGGTTTCGTCGTCGGGCATGTGACCCCGGAAGCCGCCGTCGGCGGTCCGATCGCGTTGCTCAAGAATGGTGACACCATCACCATCGATGCCGAGAAACGTGAGGTCAACGTCAATATCAGCGACGCCGAAATGAAACGGCGCGCGAAAGCGTGGACCCCGCCTAAACCCCGTTACAAGCGTGGTGTGCTGGCGAAATACGCGCGCCTGGTCAGTTCGGCGTCACAAGGCGCGGTGACCGACCTGCTGGACGATTAGGAGCACCCGCAATGTCCAGGACCCTGCCACCAACGCGCGAAATGATCGCGCAACTGATATCAACCCCGTCGGTGAGCTGCGTGCATGCGGACATGGACATGAGCAATCGCGCGGTCATCGATTTGCTCGCCGAATGGAGCGAGAGCCTCGGTTTCAGCGCTGAAGTACAAGCCGTCGATGAGGGTAAGTACAACCTGATCGCACGCGCCGGCAGCGGCAGCGAAGGCCTGGTGTTGTCAGGCCATACCGATACCGTCCCCTGCGACCCGGCGCTATGGTCCAGCGATCCGTTCGCTGCCTGCGAAAAGGACGACCGCATCTATGGCCTCGGCAGCTGCGACATGAAAAGTTTCCTCGCGCTGGCGCTGGAAGCCAGTAACAAGGTGAATTTCGACAAGCTCAAGCGTCCGCTGACCCTGGTGGCGACCGCCGACGAAGAAACCACCATGAGCGGCGCAAAACTAATCGCCGACAACGGTAAAAAACTCGGCCGTTACTGTGTCATCGGTGAGCCGACTGGTCTGAAGCCGATTCGACAGCATAAAGGCAATCTGACCATGTCGGTCGAATACCTCGGCCAATCCGGGCACGCGAGCGACCCGGGACTCGGTAACAATGCGCTCGAAGGCATGCATCAGTTCATCACCGCCCTGCTCGCTTACCGCGATCAGATCGCACAACAGTACAACGACCCGGCGTTTACGATTCCGACACCGACGATGAATCTCGGACACATTCACGGCGGTGACAATTCGAACCGCATCTGCGGCGCCTGCCTGTTGCTGATCGATATTCGCTTTTTACCCGCGATGTCGTTCGAGACGCTGCAATCAGACCTCGAAGAACTGGCAGCCGAAGTGGCACAGAGCCGCGGGCTCGGAGTCACCACGCAAACATTCGGCGATGGCATGCCGGCGATGGACACCGCCGCAGGCCAGCGAAATCGCCCAGCTACCTGACCCATATCACCGGCAAAAAAACCGGCAGCGTCGCCTTTGGCACCGAGGCGCCCTACTTCAATGCAATGCAGACCGAAACCATCGTCATCGGCCCCGGCTCGATCAACCAGGCGCATCAGCCGGATGAATTCCTGCCGCTGGCACAAATCGACCCCACCATCAATATGCTGGAGAGCCTGATCGAACGTTTCTGCCTGACGTGAAAATACTGGCGGATCAGAATATTCCGCAGGTCGCCGACGCGTTTCGCGACCTCGGTGAAGTCGAACTGATGCCGGGGCGGGAAATCGGACCCGGCCATTTAACGGATTGCCAGTGCCTGATCACGCGCACCGTTACCCGGGTTGACGCGGCATTGCTGCAGGACAGCCCGGTCGAGTTCGTCGGCACGGCAACGATCGGCACCGATCATATCGACCTCGACTACCTGGCCGAATGCCAATATCGGCTTCAGCAACGCGGCCGGATGCAATGCCGAAGGCGCGGCCGAGTACGTGATCAGCGGACTGTTCGCACTATCGAGGCGCAAGGGTTTCGATCCATTACAGATGCGCGCAGGTATCGTCGGCCTTGGTAACGTCGGTTCGCGCCTGCAGCAGAAACTCGATGCGCTCGGCATCGAATGCCTGGTCTGCGACCCGCCATTGCAGCAAGCAGGCCAAACCGCCCAGGATTTCGTCGATCTCGACACCATCCTGCGGGAATGCAATTTAATCAGCCTGCACGTGCCGCTGACGCGCAGTGGTCCGCACCCGACATTTCACCTGTTGAACAGCACCCGGCTGGAATCGCTAAGCGAAGGTTGCCTGCTGATCAACGCGGCGCGCGGTGAGGTAGTCGACAACCAGGCCTTACTGCAATTGTTAAATCAACGCGATGATGTGCACGTGTTTCTCGATACCTGGGAACATGAGCCAAGGGTTTTGCGTGAACTGTTGCTACGCGTCGATCTGGCCACTCCGCATATCGCCGGTTATAGCGTCGAAGGTCGCTTGCGCGGTACACAGATGGTGCTCGATGCCGCCTGTAAACATTTCAAACTGGCCCCCGGCTGGCATATGGCGCAGCAGCTTCCGGCGACAACTGAGCTTTATTGCGGGTCAAGCGGCTCCAGCCTCGAATTCTGGCAGAACCTGTTGCAGCAGCATTGCAATATCTGGCGCGACCACGACGCCTTCGTTGGCGGAGCCAATCTGGATGATGATGCGTTTGCGGCTCATTTTGACGGACTGCGCAAAGTATACCCCGATCGGCTCGAGTACGAGCGCTTCAGGATCAGGCAGGTCAATGATAAATTGCGTGGCGCTATTTTATCCGAGCTTGGTTTTCAACTGGACTGTTAAGTAAAATCCAGCAGCAATCTCAGGGTCGCAGTTGCACTACATTTGCCGGCGCGTCCAGCTGCGGTACCGGGTTTCGTAGCATCGTTTCCAGCGCCTGCGGGTCGACCGGTTTACTCAGCAGGTAACCCTGGATCTCGTCAACCCCATATTTGCTGAGCAGTTCGAATTGCGCAGGATCTTCAACCCCCTCGGCGACCACTTTCATATTCATCGAATGCGCCATCGTTATCAGCGTCTGCACGATCTTCTGATCGTTTTCATCGCTACAAATATCGTTAATGAAACCACGATCAATTTTCAGGCTATCGATAGGCAGCGTTTTCAGGTAACTCAATGACGAGTAACCGGTGCCGAAATCATCGATTGCAATGGTGATGCCGCGCGCATGCAGTCGTTCGAGTGACTCGATCGCCAGGCGCACATTTTCCATCAGGATGGTTTCGGTAATTTCAACCTCGAGCATTCGCGGCGGAACCTCGAATTCATCCAGGCTACTCAGGATTCGTTGCACGATATCGGATTGAACCAGCTGTACGCTGGACAGGTTGATCGCGACCTTGCAGTCGTGGATGCCGAGGTCGAGCCAGGCGCGCAACTGTTTGCAAGCCTCGCGAATGACCCAGTCACCAATCGGCACGATCAATCCCCGCTGTTCCGCAAACTCGATAAATTCATAAGGCGAGACTATGCCTCGTTCAGGGTGATTCCAGCGGATCAGTGCCTCCGCGCCGACGATCTTCTGTTGCGCGACATCCAGCTTGGGTTGGTACTGCAGTACCCATTCTTCATTGGTAACGGCCTGGTGCAGTTCGACTTCGAGCTGCAGATGCCTGACCGAAAGTTCCTGCACATGATGATCATAAAACTGGTAACCGAGCTCCGATTTATGCTTTTTACTGTACTGCTTGGCACTCATCGCATTGTTGAGCAGCGACTCGACACTGTCCGCATCGGTCGGATAGAGACTGACGCCGACATGACTGGTCAGGTATACCGTATTACCCTCGACTTCAACCGGCTGATTGATGACATCGAGAATTCGCTTCACTGCCCAGGTAACCTGTTCTTTTTCCGGCAGATCGGTAAACAGCACGGCGAACTCATCGCCGGCAAAACGCGAAACGCTGAGACGCGATACGCCATCGGATTTGCGTACGATCGAGTTCAGCCGGTAAGCAACCTGCTTGAGCAACTCGTCGCCCCCGGACCTGCCCAGGCTGGCATTGATCTGGCTGAACATTTCGATATCGATAATCAGCACCGCGGCGAGCTGATCGTGGCGGGTGCCGCGCTCGATCGCCTGGTGAATACGATCGTAAAACAACATCTGGTTGGGCAGCCCGGTCAGGCCGTCATAGCTCTTGCTGTATTCGAGTTCAGATGAAAACTGGGTGGCAATATCTTCCAGCTCGGTGATACGGTGCTGCAAGTTCATGACGGTGGGATCATCAGCCGAAGCCTCCACTGACGCTTCCGCCTGATCGACTTCAGCCAGATGCTCATCGCCTTTCATCGCCGCCCAGCTCATGACCCGGTTACGACCGGTTTGCTTGGCGGCATATAACGCCTCGTCGGCGAGATTATTCAGCGCGCCGGGGTCCGCTGGATTGTCGAGCTGACTGGCCACCCCGAGACTCGCGGTCACACGCGGTCCGTCTGCGTAGCGTTTGGTCGATTCATCCTTGACGCGCAGGCGAATACGTTCTGCTACCTTGACCGCCACGTCCACCGCCATACCCGGCAGCACCAGGCAAAATTCTTCACCGCCGTAGCGTGCGACCAGGTCATCCTTGCGGGTGCTCTTTTTCAGAATCTCGGCGAGCATTTTGATCACTTCGTCACCGACGGCATGGCCGAAATTATCGTTAACCAGTTTAAAGTGATCGAGATCGACCATGATGCAGGAGAGTTCGGAGTCATCCTCGCGCGAGGCCGCGAACAAAACCTCAAACTGTTCGGAAAATGAACGGCGGTTAAGACAACCCGTGAGTGCATCCCGCGTCGCCAGGTAAGACAACTCCTTGTTTTGCTCTTTCACCTGGGCCTGGGTTAGCTCGAGACGCTGCACCATGGATTGCAGCTCGGTATTGCGCTCTTCGAGTTCGGTAATATCATCCAGCGTGATCAGCACACCCTGCGACTTCCCTTCCGGGCTCAGAATCGGTGATGCATTAATGGCGAACTTGATCATCTGTCCCGATTGCGGGGTCAGATTGAACTGCGCGGCAATGACCGCCTTGCCGGTTTTCAACACTTCGGCCCAGGGTAGCTCGGTACCGGACTTCTGCTTCGACACCCGCTCCCACTTCAGCTCGGATGCCTTCATACCCAGCAGCGACATGCTGTCCATGCCGATCTTCTCGCTGAAGGCCTTGTTGGTGAGCAGGATCTGCTCCTGCTCGTCGACGATCATGACACCTTCGGACAGGGTATCGAAAGCCGCGTTGACCCTTTCCGGTATAACTGCGCTGGGGTCGAGTTGACGCAGGGTTCTCAGCATGAACACGAGATAAACGAAGAAACCGATAAAAACAAAGAACACCAGCAGTTTAAACACTGGCCGATATACAAACCCCAGAATCGAATCACTCTTCAGCGCCTCGAATCTTAACTCGACATTACCCCAGAGCTTACCGTTACTCAGCAGCGGCACCATGATATGTGAAGGGGTAGACTTTTCGCCGCTGAAACCCTGCCACAGCTGCACGTGGTTCGGCGATTTGAACACCAGTTCACCTGAAGTTTGACGGATACCGGTCGACAGAATGTCGGGGTTACGTTTCGCCACGACACGCACCAGGTTCTGCAGCTTCTTCAGGTCCCGTCGCGGATCCATCACCGAGAACTGGATCGCCAGTGACTCGCTGATCTGCTTGCGCGCATCCAGCTGAATCCGGTCCTCGTTCGGGGTGAAACCAAGCATATCGGCGGTGAGCAAAATACAGGCCGTCAGCAGGGACAGGGCGATGCTGATACGCATCGCCGGAAAAATAATGCCCAGTGATTTGCGCAACTTACTCATTCATATACCTGTCTTGTTCCCGCGCAGCATCCTTCCCGGAAAACATGTTATCGACACGCTTCTGATGTTGCTTGAATTTGGTGTCCGCATCGTCGTCATCGGTATCTTCCTCAACGTCTTCTTTTTCCTCTCTCGACTTAAGTATCGGCAGCGGATCGAAACGATTAAGTAATGGCACGGTCGACATGAAACTGGCCAGCAGCGAGCCACCACGCAATACCCAGCTGACGATGCCCGCGGTGAGACTCGCGGTAGAGCCCATCACGATCTGCACCTCAACGTCATCGGCACTGGTTTGAGCCGCGTCACCGTCCATACCGCTATGCATGCTATCGATGCGTGACAATAGCTCGAGTTCGTATTTTTCGTTGAGCGCCTCATCGTCGCTGACCTGCAGGGTCAGCGCGTCCAGGCTCAGGTTCTGTTGCTGGATAGCCTCGATCCGGGGTTGCTCTACTACCTTCGCCACATACTTTTCTTTTACCGCGCTGGTTTCGGCCTTATCGGCTTCGGCTTGCTCCTGTTGCAGGTAACCGGAATTATCGACCACCTCCTGCACCGGGGGTGGTGTGACATCCTGTGGAGCGCCGACGATTTCATCGACTATGGGGTCTGCGCCAGCACCTGTTTCCGCCTCCTCTTCAGGTGGAGGTTCAGCCTCGGGTGGAGGCTCGACTATCGGGGGCTCGACCACGGGTGGCGGTGGCGAAGGCGCAGCCTCTGCCGCACCATTGATGGTGATGACGACATTGTGCGTAGTACCATCGGCAGTGGTAACGGTCAGGGTTTCAGTGATCGACTCACCGCTTTGCAAGGCCTGGATTTCGGGATTGCCGTTGTCGGCGCTATAGCGCCAGTTACCAGCCGTATCGATGGTCAGGGCACCGAGCGCGCCGTTTACGGTGGTACCGATAAAACTCGACTCGCCGGCATTGGGGTCGGCAATCGTCAGGGTACCCGCAGTCGCAATTTTTCCTGACGAAACCGCCTGGTCTTCGCTAACCTGACCGCTATCGACACCGCCGATCAGCGGCGCATAGTTGACGGGATCAATGGTCAGGGTGAAGGTATCGGTGGTGCTACTGCTGCCATCGTCGGCGGTAATCCGGATATCGATGGCACCGACATCGCCGATCCCCGGGGTACCTGAAAAAGTGCGCGTCAGCCCATCAAAACTCAACCATGCTGGCAACGGACTGCTATCACTGAGCGTTGCGGTGTAGGTCAGCGTATCGGTCGCATCGAGGTCGCTGAAGGTATTCGCAGCAAAAGCAAAACTGAAACTAGAACCCTCCGTTGCGGTCTGATCCGCCACCGCGTTATCGAGGGTGGGTGCATCCTCGGCACCGTTGATAGTAATAGTGACAACCTGGGTTGAGCCATCACTCGCGGTGAAGGTGAAGCTATCGCTCAATGTCTCGCCGACGTCGAGGGCCTGAACCGAAGCGTGGCTGTTATTTAGCGTAAAGCTCCAGACGTTACCGGTAATCTCGAAATTCCCGTAACCATTCATACCAGGGCTCGACGCTACATCGTTGAAACTGATCGGGATTATCGCTGCTATCGGCATCGGTAATCGTCAGCGTCCCGTTGCTGGTCAAGCTCCCGTCTTCGACAACATTGCCCACCGTGGTGCCTCCAATCACGGCCGCATCCTCGGCGCCGTTGATGGTAATCGTCACCAGTTGCGTACTACCATCGGTGGCGGTGAAGGTATGCGTATCCGACAGGGTCTCGCCAATATCGAGCGCCTGCACCGATGCATGACCGTTGTTGAGCGTGTAAGTCCAGGTATTACCCGTCATCTCGAAGTTGCCGTAGCCGTTATCACCCAGGGTCGTAGCAACATCAGTGAAGCCGATCGGGTTATCATTGGTATCGACATCGGTAATCGTCAGCGTATCGCTGACAATAAGCGTACCGTCTTCGGTCACCGCGCCGACAGCCGTGCCACCGATCAGCCGATCGCATCCTCGGAACCGTTGATCGTGATAACGACATCGTGGGTGGTACCATCAAATGCAGATACGGTCAGGGTATCGGTCATTGACTGACCTGCACGTCGAGTGCCTGGATCGCGGCCTGGTTATTGTCTGCGCGTATAGATCCAGTTGCCGGAGGTATCGATGGTCAGATCACCATAACTGCCGGTAATGGTTGCTGGCTGGAAGCTCGACTCACCCGTATCCGGATCGGTGATGGTCAGGCTGCCGGTGGTACTGATGTTATTCCACCAAGGACACCGACATCTTCCGTGCACCGCACCGGTATCGACGCCGCCGATCACCGCCGGATCGTTGGTGTTCGCCACGACAATGGTAAAGTTCTGGTTACTGCTCAAGGTGCCGTCGCTGACGTTCAGCACCACATTATGATTACCGACCTCGGCATTGGTCGGCGTACCGCTTAGAGTGGCGGTACCATTACCGTTATCGACGAAGGTCAACCAGGCCGGCAGCGTCGGCGCGGTGATGGTCACGCTCTCGACATCGACATCGCTGGTGGTAATGGTGTAGCTGTAAGCCACGTCTTCGGTCGCCGCGGTGATCGCGGTGGAATCGAACACCGGGGTATCTTCGGCACCGTTGATGGTTACCGTCACCACTTGCGTGCTGCCATCGGTGGCGGTAAAGGTATGCGTATCCGTCAGCGTCTCGCCGACATCGAGCGCCTGCACCGCGGGATGCGCGTTGTTATCAGCGTGTAAGTCCAGGTGCCGGCGGTCATGACGAAGTTGCCGTAGGCGTTATCACCGGCGGTGACGCCGACATCGGCGAAGCTCGGGGTATCGCTGGTGTCGGTATCGGTAATGGTCAGCGCACCACTGCTGGTCAGCGTACCGTCTTCGGTCACAGCTGCCCGTCGTGGTGCCGCTGATCACGGCGGCATCTTCACTACCGTTGATCGTGATCACCACGTTATGCGTGGTGCCATCGAACGACTGGTCACCGTCAGGGTATCGGTCATGCTCTCCAGCACATCCAGCTGCTGGATCGCCGCCTGCGTATTATCCGCGGTGTAGGTCCAGTTACCGGCCGTATCGATGGTCAGATCACCATAGGTGCCGGTTACGGTCGCCGGCCTGGAAGGTCGACTCGCCCGTATCCGGATCGGTGATCGTCAGCGTGCCGGTGGTGCTGATGTTGTTCGCCACCACCGCGACGTCTTCCTGCACCGCACCCGGTATCGGCCCCGCCGATCACCGCCGGATCGTTGGTGTTGCCAACGACGATGGTAAAGTTCTGGTTACTGCTCAAGGTGCCGTCGCTGACGTTCAGCACCACGTTATGGTTACCGACCTCGGCATTGGTCGGGGTACCGCTTAAGGTGGCGGTGCCATCACCGTTATCGACGAAGGTCAGCCAGGCCGGCAGCGTCGGCGCGGTGATGGTCACGCTCTCGACATCGACATCGCTGGTGGTGATGGTGTAGCTGTAAGCCACGTCTTCGGTCGCCGCGGTGATCGCGGTGGAATCGAACACCGGCGTATCTTCGGCACCGTTGATGGTCACGGTGACCTGCTGGGTCGAACCATCGGTCGCGGTAAAGGTATGCGTATCGGTCAGCGTCTCGCCGACATCGAGCGCCTGCACCGCGGGATCGTTGTTGTCGAGCGTGTAGGTCCAGGTGCCGGACGTCATCTCGAAGGTGCCGTAGCCGTTATCACCGCGCGGTCGACGCCGACATCGGCGAAGCTCGGGGTATCGCTGGTGTCGGTATCGCTGATCGTCAGCGTACCACTCGAGGTCAGCGTACCGTCTTCGGTCACAGATGCCGGTCGTGGTGCCGCTGATCACGGCCGCATCTTCCTAGCCGTTGATCGTGATCACGACGTTATGCGTGGTGCCATCGAAGCGACGTCACGGTCAGCGTATCGGTAATGCTCTCCAGCACATCGAGCTGCTGGATCGCCGCCTGCGTATTATCCGCGGTGTAGGTCCAGTTACCGGCCGTATCGATGGTCAGGTCACCATAGGTGCCATTAATGGTCGCGGCCTGGAACGTCGACTCACCGCGTATCCGGATCGGCGATGGTTAAAGTGCCGGTGGTGCTGATGTTATTCGCCACGACCGCCACATCTTCCTGCACCGCACCCGGTATCGGCGCCGCCGATCACCGCCGGATCGTTGGTGTTGCCAACGACGATGGTAAAGTTCTGGTTCGAGCTCAGGGTGCCGTCGCTGACGTTCAGCACCACGTTATGGTTACCGACCTCGGCATTGGTCGGGGTGCCGCTCAGGGTGGCGGTGCC
>CAWCBX010000032.1:0-12755 GCA_963793595.1 uncultured Gammaproteobacteria bacterium
GCGTTATGCATCGCTGGCGAGTTCTTCGGGTTGATGCCGCCGAACATAACCAGGGTTCGGGTGTTATCGGCGATCGTGGGCCAGGCATTTTGAAAAGCCCACGAGAACTTCAGGAAATGTATGCCAAACACGTGTGGAATAATCGCCTGGGCGGCAGCGGTGCTGTAGCTCGCCAAGGAGGAGACGTAACCGCCGGTGACATTCAGAAATCGATGCACCTGGCCGAGGGCATGATGAAATCGACCGGCGCTGGCCCAGCCATATGAACCGCCAAAGATCGATTCGTTGCCGTGTTCGGCGATAACCCGCTGCAGTTCGGCGGCGGTAATATCGAGCGCCTCATCCCAGGGCAGTTCGACGAACTCGTCGCGACCGCGTAAATCACGCGCGCGGTCGCCACCCTCGAGCCAGCCACGACGGATCGATGGACGCGTTACCCGGGTTTTGTGATGGACGGCCGCGGGCAATATGTCCGCAATCCGGGAAGGATTCGGATCGGCCGCAAAATCCTCGGTGCCGACGATGCGGTTGTTACGTGTCAGTACCCGGAAAGCTCCCCAATGGCTGGTCGTAACCCGGGATTCGGATTTACTTGTCATTTTCACCTGTCAGGCAATAATCGCAAATTGCGAATCCCCGTATTTTACCCGAACTGGAGAATGAAAATGAATCGATTAGGGCTCGAGTGCGCGACAGTTCCTGTATCGGTTTAAAGGAACAATCTCTACGCTCAGGCCAGCCTGCTGCAGGCATCACCGTATTCGACTTGTTGTGGTACTCGCGCGAACAGCACCCACAGATCGGTATCGCAGTGTGCCTCGGCATTCCGTTTGAAGGCCTCGAGAATCTGCGTCCGCAAAGCGAGCTGACGGGTTCCTGCTTTGAGCTAGCCGTCCAGCAGCAGGTTTTTTATCGTGGTTGTATAGCTTGACTGGGTGTCGTCGCCATCGATTGACAGCCATACGGCAATGACTTTTTCAGGATTTTCGAGCTTGTAGGTCAGGGTAAAGTCGCCCTTTTTGTCCAGCAACCAGACGTTGTTTTCGTAGAGGAGGTCGGACAGGGGATGCTGGCGCTGCTGGCCGAGAAGGTCTTTGTTCTGCACGGCATTCAGGAAATAAATCCTGTCGACGCCGCTGCCTTCCGGCGCGAGGTCATAAAGTTTCCGCACCCATTTTGCGCTGAACAGTTTCTGCACTGCGTTCAGTGTCTTATCACCGGCAATGACGAGGCCGATCTTGAGGGAAAAGTCGTCGCTGCCCTCCTGCCCCTGGCTGGCGTTCGGCAGGTTTAACAGGTTGCTGAGATTGCCTGTTACGGTAACCCCGGTTACCGTTTTCGGGTGATCGAGGGGATAGATAATCGGACTTGCCGACTGGTCGACCGTTACCGTCATGCCCTGGTCGGTGAAAGTCACCTGGTTGGCATCGAGACGATTGTATTCGAGTAGCTGCCAGTTCCCCTCGTGCTGCACGGGCAGGGCGATGGCGCCGGCAAGAACAAGTGTGTTCAGTTTCATTGTGTATGAGTCAGGCTCAGGGTAATAAAGTTCCTTACGGGCTGAAAACGGAACTGGATCAATTTCTACTGGTTTCCCGGCAACCGTAATTCGAGTTGAATGAGGTGCTGTTGGCTAATGTCCAATTCCCTGACCCGTCTACCTGGCGTGACTGCTAGACCAGGCATAATTGCGTTTGTGATCGAGGACTGCATACTCGGGGTATGCAGCCGTTAGCCACGGGATATAGTGATATCGACAGTTTTCTCCAATGGGAGAAAATTTATCCATCGCGCCAGCAGGAACCCGATGATTCTCCTGGTTCCTGATTCCTTGTCAGCAGCGGTAAGGCAATCGGGAAGACAGAAACGGAATCAATCTTTGCGCTAGAAGATACCGCCGAAACTTTCGTCGTCGGTGCTCATTGCCAGGGGCGTCTCACCGCTACTGCCATCCACGTTGGTAGTGTAAAGGTCACCTTGTGTTCCTCCCACTATGCGGCTGAAAATAGCCTGTCCATTAATGGTGCTGCCACCATACTCCTCGGATTCCGCCGTATTTGCGAGCGGGACAAACCCGGTTCCGTCAGGTCTGATGCTGTAGATATCGAATTGGCCGCTTGCCAGTCGACTGAAAACAACGCGATCGTCAACGCTGTAATCCGCGAAAAACTCATTGTCCGGACTGTTAGCGAGTGGAACAAGTCCGCTACCGTCATCGTTGACGCTGTAGATGTCGTATTGTGTACCGCCTGCATTGCGATCAAAAATCAATCTGCCACTGGAAGTCTCGGTTACGAAATCCTCATTGTCTATGCTGCTTGCGATTAATGTCTCTCCACCTGTTCCGTCAGCGTTTATTCTGAAGAGATCAATTTGAGTACCACCAACCAGGCGCCTGATGACAATCCTTTCGCCGGAAATTTCACCACCAAAATCTTCCTCCTCCATGGTCGTTGCGAGCGGTGCTTCGAAGCCGCTGCCATCGGCGTTGATGCTGTATACATCGGATTGCGTACCGCCAGCCTGGCGGTTGAATATCAACTTCCCACCGTCAGTGACGCCACCGACAGTTTCATCTTCGATGGTGCTAACAATTGGTACCAGTCCGGTACCATCGGCATTAATGCCGTAAATATCGTTTTGTGTACCACCCATATCGCGGTTGAAAATCACCCACCCGCTGGCAGTCACGGCACCGACCTCTTCGTTGTCCGGGGTACCGGCAAGCGCCACCAGTCCGGTACCGTCGGCATTGATACTGTAGAGATCAAACTGGTTGCCACCGGTAAATCGTTTGAAGATAACTCTTCCACTTGTGGTGACGCCTTCGACGAATTCTATATCCATACTGTCAGCGAGGGGTGTCAGGTCGGTACCGTCGGCGTTGATGCTGTAAATATCGGTTTGCAGCCCAATGGTTTGATAGAATATTACCTTGCCGTTGACAGTAACGCCGGCTGAACTCTCGCTGACTGCGGTAGTCGCTAGCGGTATGAGACCGGTGCCATCTTCCTTGATAACAAACAAATCAGATAGGAGTCCGGTGCGCATAAAGATGACTGTCATCGGCACTCCATTGCCACCGCCGGAGATATTGTTTGTTGCGTTGCCGGTACTGCTACCGCTACTACTATCACTGCCACAGGCGGCAATCAGTGCAGATAGACTGATGATCAGGGTAACTTTGGAAACATAGGATAGAGGTTGCATCAGTTTTCTCCTGCTGGCGTAACTCTGCTAATTCAACGGCTTGCCTGCAGTGCGATATATGGGTGCGTCCGAGCCAGTCGGCTCGATTTGCACCGATTCCCTGAATTGAAATATTAGGCTTCAGGTATACCTATAGTCTCTGTGCGACAATCTGCAAGGTAATACCTCCTCATATTTGACCGTTCTGTTCCCGCCCGGCCGTGTTTGGGTTATCTTCCGCGGTATTGTTTTATTTGCAGTGAGCCGTGAAGACTATGGAATTTACCTCGATTGCCAGAGTGAGCGAGAAGCATGTCGATGAGCTTGGACATCTCAACCATGTTTATGCGCTGCAGATTCTCGAGTACGCGCGGGACGACTGGTTTGCCGAGGCAGGCTTATGGGAAGGGCGTCGGTGGAGCCGGGCAGAAAACCTGGCAACCCTGGTACTGAACGTAAATTATAACTACCGCCTGGAATGCTTTCTCGACGAAGAACTGAAAATCATTACGGCGCCGGTCGATCGCGGCAGCAAGAGTTTCATTCTCGCTCAACAGATCGTCAAAGCCGATGGCAGGGTAGCCATAGACGGCACTACGACAAGCCTGATCATGGATATGGATAGTCACCTTACGCTGCCGGTGCCTGAGTGCCTCGCGCGTTATCTTCCCGCGCGCAGACAAGCTGCCAAAAACGCGGGTTAATCAACCAGGTTGTCGGCGCGCACCTTGCTTTGCGTGTGCGCCGCGGTGACTTTGCCGTAGAGATCCTTGACGCGAGCGAGACTGCCGGTCATGCCGGGTTTTTCGCTGAACGACATGATCAGCAGCAGGCGGTCGTCATCGCCAGTATTTGCGGTAACCTGGTGCAGTGAAAAACGGCCCAGGAAAAACTGCAGGTCGCCGGCATTGAGTTCCAGCTGCCTGACCCGGCTGCGGTCACCATCTAGTACCTCTTTGACCTCGGGGTAGCATTCGTCCTGCGAGCTGCGCAGCCCTGGAACATACTCGAAAATCCCACCGCTTTGTGCTGCCTGCAGTAACATGGTGATGGTGAATTCATTGGTGTCGAAGTGCCAGTTGAATTGCTGCCCGGGTTTACCGACATTAACGATCATATTTGATACCGGGTCTTCGTAAATAAACAGCTCCTGTTTACCCAGGCACTCGGCGAGAAACTGTTTTAACGGTTCCCAGTAATAAAGTCGGTGTGCTGCAGTTTCGTCGCCAAACAGATCAGCGGTAATAAATCCGTTGGTGCGCGGAATGAAAATATTAAGCGGATGATCTGCGGGTAAATCCGCATCGCCATCGTTGAGGTAGACATTACACTGCTTGCGTGCGGAGTAATAGGTTTGTGCTTTGCGTGCGTTGGCTTCTGCGAGCAGGGTCCTGAGACCGCGCGGGCTGAAAAAATTACGGATCACCGCACAACCATCGTCGGCAAGGTCGGATTTTACCTGTTCAATTATTGCCTGGCGCCCGGGATCATTCGGATCGTCGATGGGGTATTGCGTATGGTTGATGATTTCGGTCTGGTCGAGGTCGTGTGACATGGTGCTTTTCTCAATAGGTGGGAACTAGCGCAACTGGCTGTCTTTACTGCCGCGGCGGTTGATACCGTGCTGGTCGGCCTGCAGCTGATCCAGTTCCTGCTGGCAGGAAACGCACAGGCGAACGCCTTTGATCGCCTGGCGTCGAGGCTCGGGAATATCGTTGCCACATTCTTCGCAGTGAGTGAGACTCTCACCCGTGGGCAAGCGACTACGCGCCAGTTCGACCGCATCTTCGACGCTGGCGTCGATCTGCTCCTGCACCGCGCCATCGCGCGCCCAGCCAGTGGCCATGGTTCAACTCCGCCGTGTTAAAGACATATATTCTGCACCCGTAAACGACTCTGTTCAATCAGGATCTGATATTTCACATGGCGGATTGCGCGCCTCGATATCGCTTGCGGCGGCAAACAGGACATCCTCACGAAATCGTGCTGCGACTAGCTGCACCCCCATGGGCGCGTCGGCATCGCTGCCGGTGGCGACTGAAATTGCGGGCATGCCCATCAAGGGCAGCGCGATTTGCGTCATCTGCGCTTCGAGCACGCGGCGAAATGATTCCGCTGATTCGACATCGAGCATGGTCCGGGAAGGGTGGTTCGGCCGATACCGGACAGAGCAGGACGGGATACTCGGTCAGGAATTGCTGCCAGACGCGGGCCAGCGTCAGGCGTTGCTGCAAAGCTTCCATCAGGCTCTCCAGCGTCGGTGTCGGGCAGTTTTCGCAGAGCTGCGCATAAACAAAATTAGCGTCCGGGTCGTCTTCGCGTTGGACCGCGGCACCACCGTTGTAATGGTATTCCGACATCCATAGCAGCAGCTGCAGCTGCATTGGTTCGCGCATCGGTGGACAGTCAACTTCAGTGACGCTCCAGCCGGCATCCTCCAGTTGCTGCGCCGCGCTGCGCAACGCGGTTTCGACTTCATCTGTAACCTGCAGACCATCGGGCGAGACACACAGGGCGACTCGTTTAGGCGGCGTCGCCTGCTCGAGCGGCGCCGGCACCCACCATGGGTCGAGTTCACTACCCGCAGACATGGCTGCAAGGCCTAGCCTCAGGTCTTCGATACTGCGCGCGATCGGGCCTGATACGGCGGTCAGTTGCGCGCCGATGTGGCGATCCGGTAGTGACAGGTTAACCGCGGGGATGCGGCCGAAACTCGGTCTTATACCGTGTAACCCGCAGGCATAGGCGGGATAGCGGATCGAACCGGCGATATCGGTGCCATGTCCGATAGCGCAAATTCCGGCGGCTACCGCGGCTGCGGCACCACCCGATGATCCGCCCGGGGTAAGCTTCGAGTTACGTGGATTCAGGGTATGCCCATGCAATGAGTTGCGCGTAAACCAGCGCATTGAAAATGCCGGTGTATTGGTGCGGCCGACAATGATTGCGCCGGCCTTGCGCAGGTTGGTGACGACCGGGCTGTCCTGTTGCGCCATATGGTCCTGCTGGATACGAATACCATTGGTGTTGGCAAATCCCTGCTGATCGATATTGACCTTGATGGTGACCGGAATCCCGGCCAGTATGCCTGCTGGTTCGCCGGCGGCGAGCAGGTCATCGACTGCACGTGCGGAAGCTAATGCGGCATCGGGCATCTGCTGCACCACGGCGTTGATCTGCGGATTGACTTGCTGCAGTCGCTGCAGGCTATGTTCGGTTACCTCGGTCGCAGAAATTTCGCGTTTGGCGATGCGACTGGCTATTTCAGATGCGCTCAGGCGCCACAGTTCGGTCATTGGTCATCCCCCGGTTACAATTCGATCAAGTATAAAGCAGTTAATATTTGCCGGGGTCTATATTATGCTTGTGCGATGCAGCGAAATCCGCACACCAATACACCGCTGGCCACCGTGCTGCAAGCCTTGCAGTCCACTGCGGCGACACCATTTGCCGAAGCGCATCCACTCCCCGCCGCGGTAAATCACTCGCTCGAGTTTCTCGATTGCGAACGCAGGGCCGTGTTCGAACAGGAATGGATTTGCGTCGGTCGGGAAGATGAAATACGCGATCCCGGTAATTTTCTGACCCATGAGATTGCCGGTGTTGCGGTGCTCGTGGTGCGTCAGTCGGATAATCAGATCAAGGCTTTTGTTAATGCCTGCGCGCATCGTTTTGCCTGCCTGGTGCCGGATGGCAAGGGTTCCGCAAAACGCTTCACCTGTCGTTACCATGCCTGGACCTACGCTATCTCGGGCGAGCTGGTGCGTGCGCCATACATGGACATGAAAACCGGTTTCGATCCGGCGCAGCATCGACTGCGCCCGTTGCAGGTGAGTGTCTGGGAAGGTTTCCTGTATGTAACACTCGCGCAGCAACCGGCTACGCAACCGCGCGAAGTGCTCGCGCCGTTGCGGGAGCAGGTGGTGGGCCGCTACGACATGGCATGCTACCAGACCGTATTGCGCGAAAGCATGGTGTGGCAGGCCAACTGGAAAAACCTGATCGAGAATTTTACCGAGAGTTACCATGTTCCCAGCGCACACGGCAAAACCTTCGCCCAGCATAACAAGGCACTGGAAGACTACGCCTGTGGCGAAGACAGCGATTACTATTGTTATCACCAAGCTGCGCAGCAGGCTGATACCGGGCGCGGTGCAGCGCATCCACAAAACCACCGACTTGACGACGAATGGCGCCGCATGATGGTCGATTTCTGTGTTTTTCCAAATCACCTGGTAACCCTGATGCCGGACTATCTCTGGTATATAACGGTGCAGCCGCTGGGGGTTGGCGAAATGCAGGCGACCTGGGGTCTGGCGGTACCGCCGGAGGTCCTGGCCGACGTGGCGGCTGAAGACTATGATGAGTGGCTCGACCGGTTCAGGCAGTACCTTGAGATAGCAAATGAGGAGGACAGGACGCTGGTCGAAGCCTTGCATCGGGGGAGTTCATCGCCCGTTTTACCGGCCGGGACTTATCACCCGATTGAACGCAACCTGTGGCAGTTTGGTAATTACCTGGCCCGGGTCTGCAAGCCATAATCGGGATAATGGCTAATCAGCCAGTGTATATCGGAGCTCGTTGCGAAGGTCCCGCTGCCGGGCTGATGATGACGGGTAGGGCGATCTGCTGAGGTTTCAGCGTCTTACCTGGCAGGTAATTTCTACTTTGCTATCGCCAAACAGACGTTTCGATTCGGTCGTGGTGCGCGCCGGGTAGGCGCCACCGACAAAGAATTCCTGGTAGGCCGCGTCCATTGCGTCAAAATCATCGAGATCAGCAAGATGGACCTCGACCTTGACCATATTTTCCCGGTGCAGTTGCAACTCTTCGAGGATATCGCCAATCGTCGCCAGTACCGCACGGGTTTCTGCTGCCACGTCCCCCAGTACCTCGATCCCGGCGGGGAAGTCCGCCGCTACCAGCCCGGCCAGAAAGGCGTACTGATCATCCAGCACCACCTGGCTGAAGGGCGCATCCGACCCGGGAACTGCCCGTGGCTGTATGCGAGTTAAGATCCGACTGCCCGGTCTTTAACCAATCATGTTGGCGCCGATAATCAAAAATATCCCGAGTGCTACGAACAGCACGAAGGTGATAATCATATGTCTGGTGGTGGTTTTGTCGTCTTGATCCGGATTCATGTTTTGGTCCCCCTCAAAGTTTTTATCAAGTACTATATAGTGCCCAAGCTGGAGCCAAATTACCACCGCGTATGACCGATCAAACTTATGCCACGCTCGCACTGTCGAATCCGCTGGCCCATGTCCTGCAGGTAACCCTGAATCGTCCTGAAGTGGCGAATGCGTTTAATACACAAATGGCTACCGACCTGATGCACTGCTTCGAGCACCTGGCGATGGCACCTGGCGACATTCGTTGTATCGTCCTGACCGGTGCCGGCGAGCGCGCGTTTTGTGCCGGTGGCGATCTGAAGGAGCGCGACGGGATGAGCAATGCTGCCTGGACCGCGCAACACCTGGTCTATGAGCGCATGATCCGTGCCGTCATCGATTGTCCGTTACCGCTCATAGCGGCAGTCAACGGCGCCGCCTATGGTGGCGGTTGCGAGCTCGCGGCGGCGGTCGACTTCGTATATGCGTCAGAAAACGCGAAATTTGCGATGACTGAAACCAGTCTCGGTATCATTCCGGGTGCGGGTGGTACGCAAACGCTTGCGCGTGCACTGGGTGAACGTCGAGCCAAGGAATTAATCATGTCCGCGCGTCGTTTCGACGCCGCCGAAGCAAAGGCCTGGGGGCTCGTGAACGAAGTGTTTGCGCCTGGGCAACTGCTCGATGAAACCCTGCAAGCCGCCGCGCGTATTACCGCCAATGCACCGATCGCGGTACGTCAGGCCAGGCATGCTATTCATCGTGGACTGCAAATGTCACTCGCCGACGGGCTCGACTTTTGAAATCGAAGCCTATAACCGTACCGTACCAACCAGCGATCGACGCGAAGGGGTCAAGGCCTTTAATGAAAAGCGGTCGCCGGATTTCAAGGGGGAGTAAATTTTCATGTCGAACGAAGTCATCCTGACCTGCGCCGTGTGCGGCGGGCACAATAACCAGGGCAAGCATCCGAACTATCCGATCACACCCGAGCATATCGCCAATGACTGTATCGAGGTCGCGAAGGCGGGTGCCGCCATCGTACATATCCACGTGCGCGACCCCGTTAGCGGAATGCGCTCCGGCGATCCAGCGCTATTCCGCGAGGTGGTCGAGCGGATACGCGATTCCGGTAGCGATGTATTGATCAACCTCACCACCAGCGAAGGCGCGCGCTTTGCGCCGGGCGAGGATGACGCCGCCGTCGGTGGTCCCGGGACCACCCTGGTACAGCCGCTCGAGCGCCTGCACCATGTCGCCGAGTTGCGCCCGGATATCTGCACTCTCGACGTGGGTACTTTTAATTTTGGTGAAACCATTTTCGTTAACACGCCGTCGCATTTACGCATCATGGCCGAGCGCATCCGCGAGCTAGGCGTCAAGCCCGAGCTGGAAGTGTTCGAGCCCGGGCACATCATGTTCGCGCGTAGCCTGATCGAAGATGGATTGATCGATGGCCCGCCGATGTTCCAGCTATGCCTGGGTATTCCCCACGCCTCGCCGGCGACGCCCGAAATACTGAGCGTTATGAAAGGGCTGCTGCCGGACGATGCGAACTGGAGCGCGTTTGGTATTTCGCGCAACGAGTTTTCGATCGTCGCCCAGGCTGCGAGCCAGGGTGGAAACTGC
The DNA here is from genome assembly GCA_963793595.1 of uncultured Gammaproteobacteria bacterium. Classification (GTDB taxonomy): domain Bacteria; phylum Pseudomonadota; class Gammaproteobacteria. The sequence goes on from CAWCBX010000032.1 coordinate 9,933, forward strand.
CGTGTCGGCCTGGAGGATAATCTCTATCTGAACCAGGGTGAATTCGCGAGTAATTTGCAACTGGTGGAGCGCGCGGTACGCATTATTCGTGAAATTGGCCGCGAACCGGCGACTCCGGGGCAGGCCGCCGGGCGCCTCGGTATCGAGCGTTAGGTATGGCCAGGTTATACCTGATCCGGCATGCGCAGTCGGAAAATAATGTCATCTGGGACGGCAGTGACGACCATCCTGATCGCCTCCCGGATCCCGAAATAACCGAACTTGGTCATCGCCAGGCGCAAACGCTGGGACAGCATCTGGCCCATCCGCAGGCGGAGCCGCGCCAGCACCCGTTCAACCAGGCTGAAGAAACCAGTTTTGGGTTGACGCATGTTTATTGCAGCCTGATGACGCGTTCGATATTGACCGGTGAGTACATTGCGGAGACCTGCGGCCTGGAGCTTGAGGCACTGCCCGATATATTTGAAAAGCACGGTATTTACGACGTCGACGCCAACGGCAATCTGCAGGGCTTGCCCGGTCCCGGTCGGGAATATTTCGAGCAGCGATTCAATAACCTCAAGCTACCCGACGATCTGAATGATGACGGGTGGTGGAATCGGCCGGTTGAAGACGAGTTGAGTTTTCTTCAGCGCATGCAAAAAGTCGTCGCGGACGCGAGGCAGCGTTTAAGCAATAGCGACGATTGTATTGCGATGGTCGCCCATGGTGACTTCATCGATCAGTTTGTTAATGAGCTAATGGGTGTGGTGCGGCATCAACCTAATTATGACAATCACTGGGTGGCCAACTGGACTTTTCACAATACCTCGATTTCACGCATCGATTTCGTCGACGGTTCGAGCAACGTTGTCTACACGAATCGAATCGATCATCTGGCGAATGACCTGGTGACCTGGTAACGGTTTGTGAGCCTGGCCGACGTGTGGGTCGAGCGATAACAACGCGATGGCTAGCCGTTTCCGCGTTGGTGTTAAGCACTTGTTTTAATATGGCCAGATGAATTGAATCCTGGCGATAGATTATCTGACGATAAGGCAACTGGTCTCGGCATTGTCGGCAACTTTGCGCGAGACACTGCCTAAAATCGTGCCCTTCAACTTGCTTAAGCCCCGGGTTCCCATCGCGATCATGTCCATTTTCGATCGCTTGGCAAAGCCGAGGATACTGGTTGCGGGATCACCGGTTCCAATCGCGGTATTAACTTTCTTAGCCCCCGCCTTTTCTGCTTTTTCCTTGGCGGTTCTTAAGATAGATTCAGCGATCTTGCGCATGATTTCCTCGCGCGCATCGTTAAAGGATTCAATCTGATGGAATTCCAGTTCCGGAATTTCATCGATTTCAAAGGGTATTTGCATATCGCGAATAACGTGAATGATGAGCATTTCAGCGTCGTGTAGCACGGCAAATTGAGTCGCCATTTCCAACGCGCGGTTCGAAGCCTCCGACGCATCGGTTGCAACCAGAATCCTGTTAATCACGTTTCTATCCTCCCTGCAGCCACTGAAATGTCAGCGTTACGCCAGGCCCAGCGCCTGTTTTCTCTGATTGGCCCAGGTTCGCAGCACCTGGTCGATGGCAAGCCCGATAAAAGCAACACACAGGCCCAGCACCAGACCGTTGCCGACACCGTCTTTGTCGGACAGGGACTTGAGAATCAGTTGCCCGAGATCGTCGGTACCGATCAATGCACCGATGATGACCATCGACAGCGCGAACACCACGGTTTGATTGATACCGAGCGCAATGTGCGGAAAGGCCATCGGCAATTCGATAGACAAGTATCGCTGCACACGGTTGACACCGGACATCGCGCCGGCTTCCAGCAGCTGCGGCGGCACACTCAGCATACCCTGAATCGTGTAACGCGTGGCCGGGACGGTGGCGTAAACGACGATCGCGATTAGCACCGAGGTATCCGTGACCCCGAACAACATCATCACCGGGATCAGGTAGATGAACGACGGAAAGGTCTGGAAGGTATCGCAAATTGTCAGCATGATGCGGGTGGCCACCGGATTTTGCGAGCACAGCGTACCCGCGATGATTCCAATGGTGGTCGATATCAACACGGACAGCGTCATCAGGTAGGCAGTGATCAGCGCACGGTCCCACCACTCGGTCAGCGCGATGAACAGCAGGAATCCACCAACGGACAGGCCGACTCTTACCCCGCCGACAATATATCCGATGCCCATTGTCAGCACGAAAGTCGCAAAGACCGGCATGGCCAGGTAAGCAGTCTTGACCGGCACCAGTACCTCGACGATCAACCACTCGTTAAAACCTTTGAGCGCGTAAAAGAACGTATCCCAGATCCAGTCGACCCCGGCCTGCCAGAAATCCTGCGTCGTAAGGCCCTTGTTGTGCGGAATCAGGTAGAGATAGTTAAACCCTTCCTTGAACACCAACGAGCCGATAAATGCCAGAATGACACCGACGATGAAAACAACACCGAATATCAACGAATATTTGTGCCGCTCGACAAACGACAGGTCGGCGAAGTAATCGACCTGCTTGTCGGCCCAGGCGAGCGACAGCCGATCGAGCATGATGGCAATCAAGACAATACAAACACCCAGTTCGAGGGCGAGACCGATCCTGAGCTGGTTCAATGCGATTAGTAAATTGTTACCGAGCCCCTTGGCGCCGATCAGCGATGCGATGACCACCATCGCCAGGCAGGACATGATGACCTGGTTGACCCCGATCAGGATGTCTCGCCGGGCGGTCGGGATCAGCACCCGGAACAACAGTTGCCGGTTGTTGCAACCGCTCATCAATCCGGCCTCGGCGACCTCGGGCGACAGTTTTTTCAGGCCC
>CAWCBX010000033.1:0-7109 GCA_963793595.1 uncultured Gammaproteobacteria bacterium
GCCTGGACTGACATAGTAACGGCTGATAGCTTCCAGTTCGCTAATCACGCAGCCAGCCTCCTCGTGACTCTCGCGCAAAGCGACCTGTTCCTCGGATTCCCCGGCCTCTATGACGCCTGCCACGCATTCAATTAACCACGGCCCATCTTTATCGTCGATTGCTCCTGCCCTGAACTGTTCGATCAATACCACCTTGTCCCGTCGAGGGTCGTAAGGCAGCACCGCAACGACAATCCCGCGCTCGAAGATTTCGCGGGTAAACACCGGGCTGAATCCACCGCCGAACAATTCATGCGTGATACTGTACTCATCCAGTTTGAAATATTTCTCGAACAGGGTGAGGTGTTTATCCAGTTTCCATTGATACTTCATCGCGACATCGCCGCGATCAGCTTTTCGGCGCGCACGAGGTCTTGCTCGGTATCGACTCCCGGACCTGGTAAGGCACGTGCAATTTCGCTGTGTATAGAGTAGCCGTTGTAAAGCGCGCGCAGTTGTTCGAGAGATTCAGTAATTTCCAGTTCACAAGGGGCAAGTTGACTAAAGGTTTCAAGAAAACCTGCCCGGTAGGCATAAATACCGATATGGCCAAAATATTGCTCAAGCTCACCACTGCGATCATAGGGAATCAGCGAGCGGCTGAAATAAAGTGCATGGCCTGATTGATCGTGAACCAGTTTTACCTGGTTTGGATCTTGCGCCTCGGTTAAGTCGATTACCTTGTGCAGCGTAGCCATCGAACAACCGCTTGCCGCAAGATTTTCAGCAACCTGGGTTATATTGACAGCCGGCATCAGCGGCTCATCACCCTGTAAATTAACCACGATGCTGTCCTTGCTCCACTGCCGGATTCCTGCAACTTCGAGAATTCGATCGGTGCCACTACGATGCGAGCTGGCAGTCATACAGGCATCTCCGCCAAAACCTGCAACCTGATCATAAATGCGTTGATCATCGGTTGCGACCACGATTTCGGATGCATTGGCCTGTTGCGCCGCCAGATAAACCCACTCGATCATCGATTTACCGTGAATGCTGCGTAGAGGTTTCCCGGGCAAACGCTGCGATGCGTAACGTGCCGGGATTACTATTCGAAAATCGACTGCCATGAGCTTAGCGCAACGCCTCGACCTCGTCGCTACTGAGCTCGCGGGCCTCTTCCGGCAGCATCACCGGAATACCGTCCCGTATCGGATAGGCAAGCCGGGACGCCCGCGAAATCAGTTCCTGCCGGTTTTTATCATATATCAGCGGTCCCTTGGTAACCGGGTCGACCAGTATATCCAGTAAATGCTTATCCACGATGGCGGCTCTCCAATAGTTGCAAAATCTGGTTGCTTAATTCTTCACCCAGTTCGATGTTGAGCGGCACTACCCAGACGTTATCACGGGCAATACCTTTCAGCTTTACCGCATCCTTGTGGGTAACCAGAATGGGTAACTCGGGTTTCAGGTTCAACTCCTGGGCACTGAATTCGTGATGATCGGGAAACTCATGCTCGATGCAATCGATACCCATTTGTGCCAGGCTGGCAAAAAATATTTCCGGGAAACCGATGCCTGCCAGCGCATGAACCTGTCGCCCCTGGAAGTCGCTGATATGGCGTCTTTGCTCGTGATTTACAAGTTTCCAGACTTCGCCTAGTGACTCGATTACCTGATCGCTGTCACGATTGATGGTGATATCGACTCGTTGTAACCTGCTGCGAGGTTCACGCAAGGGACCAGCGGGTAGCATCAATCCGTTGCCTAGCGCGAGATAGCGACAGACAGCGATCTCGATGTCACGCCGGAGCGCGTAATGCTGCAGTCCATCGTCGGAAAGAATGACATCGGTTTCAGGAAATTGCTCCAGTATCTGTGTCGCCGCGCCCACCCTGTCAGCACCGACACCGATTGGACAACAACAGATTTCCGACATCATATTGGCCTCATCGCCAACCGAGTTTTGCGTGAGCCCGTCGTGCAATATCTGTAGCTTCTGTTCATGACCGCTTTTATAACCGCGAGTTATGATTGCGGGGCTAAAACCTTTTTCCTTTAACAACTGATAAAGCGCCACCACGATCGGTGTCTTACCGTTACCACCCAGTGTGATATTACCGACCACGATAGTCGTAACCGGTATTTTGCGAGATCTCAGCAGACCTGTTCGATAGCCGAAGCGACGCATACTGGCAGCCACGTAGTACACCAGCGAAAGCGGCATAAGCAGTACCGAAAGCGGGTTCATTGACCATAACCACCAGCCCTGCCGCCGTTGCGTCGACATATTCACCCAATTATGCATCAGTGCCTTGTTGAGCACTGATGAGCGGATAATTTTAGGTCGCCCGGCTGACTGTAAGTCACCGTCCTTGCCGTCCTGAAACTGCATCGAGTGCAGCTTGGCGTATACGCCGTCGTTATCGAGCAATTCCCCATGACTACCCTGCTCGACGATTTTGCCCTGGTCCATTACCAGGATGTGGTCGGCATGCTCTATAGTAGACAGTCGATGTGCGATGACCAGGGTGGTGCGATTTTCCATCAAATGCTCCATCGCGTGCTGGATATAACGCTCGGATTCGGTATCAAGCGCAGAGGTTGCCTCGTCGAGAATCAAAATTGGGGCATCTTTCAGAAATGCCCGGGCAATCGCGATTCGCTGGCGTTGACCACCGGAAAGCAGCACCCCACGTTCACCCACTTCAGTCCCCAGTTGATCAGTCATCTCCGAGATAAATTCCCAGGCATGCGCCTGTTTTGCGGCTTCAACTATCTGATCTTCATCAACCTCGTGAGCGATACCATAAGCGATGTTATTGCGAATGGAGTCATTGAACAAACGCACATCCTGGCCCACGTAGGAGATCTGTCGGCGCAAATCAGCGAGGCGATAATGATCGAGTCGTTCGCCATCGAGAGATACTTCACCACTATCGTATTCATAAAGGCGCGGGATCAGGTTTACCAGGCTCGACTTGCCGCTTCCCGATCGCCCGACGATAGCGACCGTTTGATTGGGTTCGACCTTGAAACTAACTTCATCAAGCACTCGTTGTTCACTGCGTCGATAATGTAGTGCGACCTTGTCGAATTCAAGTCGTCCCTCGGCGCGTTGCAGTTGCAACTGACCTTCATTGTGTTCACTTTCACGGGAAACAAACTCGAATACGCTTTCACCGGCGGCAATGCCTTTCTGGATTTGTGCATTAATCGATGAAAGCACGCGCATTGGCGCCAGCAGCAACGAAAGCGCAAAAATAAAAGACACGAAGTCACCAGTCGTAATTACATCGCGCATGGACTCCGAAGTCGCAAACACGATAATTGCGGCAAAAGCAATTGCGACAACGAGCTGGATCAGCGGCGTGCTGATCGCCTGCGCAATCGTCATCTTTAAATGCAGCCGCAGATTTTTACTATTGACCTTATGAAACTTGTTACGCTCGAACTCATCCCCGCCAAAAATTTTGACGATACGATTGGCATCGACCACTTCCTGTGCTACCTGGGTGACGCCACCCATGGATTGCTGAATATTCCTGCTGATGCCCCGAAAACGACCTGAAATTCGAACCACGATCAGAAACACGATTGGACCGGCGATGAGAAATATCGAGGTCAGTTGCCAGCTCAGCCAGAACATGTAACAAAGTAAAACTATGATGCGCAAGCTATCCTGGATAAAAGTCGTTAACGATGATGAAACCGCCTTGGCTACCTGCTCGACGTCATAGGAAAAGCGGGTAATGACGTTGGCAGTGGAAGATTGGTCATATTCGTCGCTGGTCAGGGTCAGCAACTTTTCAAACATCATTGTGCGCAAGCTGTTAATCACGTTACGCCCGATATAGCTCATGCAATAGCTACGCATGAATATCGCAGCCATCCGTACCAGGAAGATCAATATCATTGCGACTGGTATCAACTTGATAATAGTTGGATCGCGATCAATGAAGCCCTCATCCATCAACGGTTTCATCAGGTAGGCGAAGGCGGCATCCGACAGGGCAAATATAACCATCCCTATTACTGCGATCAGAAAATATCCCTTATGCTCGAAAGCCATCGATAACAGAGCACGGTAGGCATTATAACCTGTTAGATTTCCGCTAATCGGTTTCACTGACTGAATCTCAACAGCTGCGCATTTTGAACTACTCGATGGGGCGAGTAGTTGCGATGGAAACCTGTGACAGGCCCAACTGCCCTACAACATCCATCGCGGTTACCAACGACTGGACCGGGGAATCGGCGTCGGACTGAATCACAATCGGCAACTTGCTACCTGCCATTGCGCGCTCTAACGCGGCTTTCAAGGTCGCACTCTTATTATTTGTCAGCTCTCGCGAATTGATAAAGAAGTTACCTTTTGCATCGATTAGCAGGTTTAGTTTTTGTGGTGGGATGGAACTCTTTTCCTGGCTCGCCTCGGGCAAATTGATCTTCAGCTGCGAGGTAGTGTCAAAAGTTGTCGATACCATGAAAAATATAAGTAACAGGAACACGACATCAATCAATGGAGTCAGATTGATATTAGCGTCTTCCTCGATGTTACTGCTATGGAAATTCATGAGATTAGCCCAGCTCGCGGCGTTCGCCATGTAAAAACTCGACCAGTTTCATCGCTTCCTGCTCCATCGCGACCACCAGTTCATCGATTTTACGCTTCAAATGGCGATAAAATATAAGGCTTGGAATGGCGACGGTTAAGCCCGCAGCGGTGGTAATCAGCGCCTCTGATATACCACCTGCTAATTGACCCGGATCACCAACCCCGATGACGGTTATCGCGGTGAAAACACGAATCATACCTATCACTGTACCTAGCAGGCCCAGTAACGGCGTAATCGTGGATATTGTGCCCAGTGTATTCATAAACCGTTCCATCTCGTGCACGACATGCCGGCCATTCTCTTCGATGCTTTCACGAATCAGATCTCGTGACAGGTGTCGGTTGATTAAACCAGCCGCCAGCACCCTGCCAAGGGGCGACCCGTTTTCAATTTCGGTAATATGTTGCTCGGTCAGGGCATCGCTGCTCAACAGGTTCCAGATCCCGGTTAGCAGCTTTTCAGGAATTACTTTCTTTTGCCGCAGAGTCCATAATCTTTCGATAATGATGGCCGCGGCTATCACCGAGCACAACAATATCGGAAGCATCAGCCAGCCTCCTGCTTGAACCAGTTCGAACACGCTTTTTTCCTCGGAAATAAATGTCGCACATCATACTGTGACAGGCGGCTTTTTACCATCGCCGCCAGATACGTCGCGGCGGTGTGCGGGTAGTCTTTACCACCAGCCCATCAATACTACTCGTTATGCTCACGGCGCCGTCTCGATCACTACGATACTGCTTTGCCTGTAAAGTATCATAACGAGAGGTTACCTCCCGTTTGGGGAAGCCCCAGCGATTGTTTCTTGCCAGGGTAAATACAACATGTGCTGGTTGTACCCGTTGCAGGAAGCGCCAGCTTGAAGAAGTATGGCTGCCATGATGCGGTGCAAGCAAAATATCAGCCGCCAATGCAGTCCCATGTTCCTGTACCAGCTTTAATTCTTGCGATGATTCGATATCGCCCGGAATCAGGGTTTTGTGTTTACCTTGAATGAAGAGAACGCAGGAACGATTGTTGGTGGCTGAATTGGCTGACCGGGTAGCCGTGGTGACGAAGCTGAAATAAACACCATCCCAGCGCCATGCGGGGTATTCGTGACAGGAACGAACCTCATGTCCAAGCGCGAACCTTGCTTTTAGTTTCTGCGGCGTCCCCGATAACAGTCGCTGTTGCTGGTAGCGATCAAGAAACGACTGCAAACCACCGCTATGATCCTGATCGACATGGCTCACAATCAGCAAATCGGGTACGTCGATTGCATGACTTCGCATCAGTGGCAGCAATGCCTGGTCGGCGGCACTAAAAACACCTGGCTTACCGGGACCAAAATCGTAAACCAGGCTGTGGTGACGAGTACGCAATAGCACCGATGTACCCATACCGACATCGAGCACGGTAAACTCGTAATCGCCATGTTTAAGCCTCGCAGGATGCCAGCTCACAAGCACCAGCAGCAATACCAGCCCGGCTTTACGAGACCCGGGAAGATGAGGCATCAAGAGCAATGCAACTGCGCTGACAGCCAACAACAGCAATGGCGCTGGATAAGTTACGGCAACCGAGTGCAACCCGGAAGTAACCAGCAATTCGAGATAATCGAGTAAAACCGCGAGTAGTTCATCCGCGAGGACGAACAGAATTTGTGCTCCGTCAAATCCAGTTGTGGATAACAGGCAGGCCACCAAAATTATTGGCAGCACGGCAAAGCTAACCATGGGGATTGCAATAATGTTGGCGAGAAAACCCGCTGGATTCAACTGATCAAATATCAGCGCTCCGAACGGTGCGAACAGCAACGAGAAAAAACCTTGCAACACCAGCAACTGCTGCCACCAGCGCATCCTGTCAGGCAAGCGAAACTGTACAAACGCGATCACCGTTAATGCACCGATGCTCAACCAGAATGACGCAGAGCCGACGGCCCGGGGATCTACAATCAGTATCGCCACAACCGCCAGGCTTATGGATTGCAGCAAATTGATCCGGCGCTTGCACAACAGCGCGAGTAATAGCACGCTGAACATCGTCAATGCACGCACTGTGGGCAAACTGAAACCAGCCAGGGCCGCATAGCCCAGGGCTGCGCTAATCGCCAGAAGCGATGCCGTCTGGGCGCGATTCAAACCGGTACGATAAAGTCCTAGACGCCAGCAGTATCGTCCAATCCCATAAAACAGTAGTGCCACCATGCCGATATGCAGCCCGGAAATCGCAAGTAAATGTGCCGTACCGCTGGACTGCAGTAATCGTTTTTCAGAGTCGTTGATATCGCCACGAAATCCCAATACCAACGCCTTGATCAAACCCCGGTGTTCACAGCTACTGCAATCCCGATCTATCGCCGAAGCCAGCGCCGCACGCCAATAGTTCATATTCATGACGGATGCGGCGCGAATTTTCGTGTTAAGGGTCGATTCACGAATGTACCCGGTCGCGTCGATGCCGCTGACGAATTGCCAGGCAGCAAAATCAAAACCGGCTGGATTTGCCATGCCCCGGGGTTGC
>CAWCBX010000034.1:0-23005 GCA_963793595.1 uncultured Gammaproteobacteria bacterium
CCAGTGGTGTGCTCCAGGTCGGCGAAATGGGCGCTACTGCTATCTGCCAGAATGGCATCGATTGCCTGAACATTGTGCACCATATTGCCATATCGGATAGAGCGCGCACCACAACTGTTGTTACCAGCCATACCCCCGAGAGTCGCCCTGTTCCCGGTAGAGACGTCGACCGGATAAAAAAGTCCGTGCGGCTTCAGGTAGCTATTGAGCCGATCCAGCACCATACCCGGCGCGACACAAATGCTGCGCGCCCCGGGATCAAAATCGATTACCTGGTGCAGATACTTGCTGGTATCAATAACCAGCGCCGCCCCCACAGTCTGTCCGATTTGCGAGGTGCCACCACCACGCGGCAGGACTGGAATCCCGTCGTCAGCAGCTATTTGAATAGCACGTACGATGTCCTGCTCATTGCGCGGTATTACGACGCCAATCGGTTCGATCTGGTAAATAGAGGCATCGGTACTGTAACGACCACGACTGAAGGCATCAAAAATCACTTCGCCTTCCAGTTCATCACGTAGCCTGGCAGCCAGCGCACTATCGCCAATGCTGACTGTTGGGGAGGTAGAATTGTTTGCAAACCTAGTGTTAGTAGACAACGGAAAACCTTTTAAGAAGCCCTGAATAGTCGGGCTTGCGCTACACGGTTGGGTAAGGCAGGATTGTCGCCCAAAGCAAAAAATATAACAAACAACTTAATTTACTCTAGCTGCGTGATAAAACCCCAGGAGAGCTATCGATGTCGACATCCACAGGGCGCCATTTTCTTCAAATTCCCGGGCCGACCAATGTGCCCGACCGGGTACTGCGGGCGATGGATATGCCGACAACAGATCACCGTGGACCGGAATTTGCGCAACTAACGCTTGAAATTCTACATGGCTTAAAACAGGTTTTTAAGACCTCGGCCAACGTGGTCATATATCCCGCCTCGGGCACTGGGGCATGGGAAGCGGCACTGGTCAACACCCTGTCCCCGGGCGACAGGGTATTGATGTTCGAAACAGGACATTTCGCCACCCTCTGGCGAGGCATCGCCAGCGATCTTGGCCTGGATGTCGAATTCGTGGCCGGCGACTGGCGCCATGGTGTCGACCCCGGTGAAGTTGAAGCCAGGTTAACCGCCGACAAAAACCATCAAATCAAGGCGGTGATGGTGGTTCACAACGAAACCTCCACCGGCGTTACCAGTCGTATCGCAGAAATCAGAAAGTCCATCGACAGCGCTGCCCACCCCGCCCTGTTCATGGTGGACGTAATCTCCTCGCTGGGCTCGATCGACTATCGTCACGATGAATGGGGTGTCGATGTCACTGTCGCCGGTTCGCAGAAAGGGCTGATGCTACCGCCCGGACTCAGTTTCAATGCGATCAGCGCCAAAGCACTGCAAGCTGCGAAAACAGCAACCCTGCCAGCCGCCTACTGGCGCTGGCAGCCGATGATAGACGCCATCAAAACCGGTTACTTTCCCTACACCCCGGCTACCAACCTGCTTTACGCGCTGCGCGAAGCATTGCAGATGCTGCACGAAGAAGGACTGGACAACGTTTTTGCCAGGCACCACCGTCATGGCGAAGCAACGCGGCGCGCGGTACGTGCGTGGGGCCTGGAAATCCTCTGCCTGAATCCTGATGAATACAGCGCCGCCCTGACAGCGATTCTGGTCCCCGATGGTCACGATGCCGATCACCTGCGCAAGGTAATCCTCGAACGTTTCAACATGTCTCTGGGTACAGGTCTGGCCAAAGTGCAAGGTCGGGTGTTCCGCATAGGTCATCTTGGAGATTTTAATGATCTGATGCTGGCCGGCACCCTGTCTGGCGTGGAAATGGGGCTGACTGCTGCCGGAATACCCTTTACCAGGGGTGGCATCAACGCCGCGCTCGATTACCTGGCCAGCGAATAAGGTGACGCGGTCGAGGTAATTTCTCGTACAGCGAGGCGCGGAGCAGATTGGTGTCCCGGAATGGACAGTATGCATGATCGAAAGGATGATTTTCCCGGCCGCTGTCATGGGATTGGATTCAAATCCAGCCCGATGCCGTTGGTACCTTAAACCAATAATCGCGGGGTCATTGCAGACAGGCGATAATTCTTCCTATACCCTGACCGGGATGCGGAATGACCTGCATGAGTGAACTACAATCGGGAGAGCCAAATGGCAGTCTATAGAATTACGCGTTTTGCAGCATCTGATATGGATAAGGTAGGGGAACTTACGGAAAATATGCGCGATGTATTGGAAGGTACCGGTGCCGATTTCATTGATCTGGTCTCATATGGCAATGGCAAAGGTGTAGTCATTGCTAAATATCCAGATCAGGCAACAATGGATGCTGCCTCTGAGACAGCCAGGAAAGCATTTGGTGACATGATTGAAGCGGGGGCAATCGATGGGGACTCAGTACATCCACATACTGGCGAGGTGTTTAATTCTTTCTAAGGCCAGGTGAGCAAAACTATCTTCCAGGCGCGCCGGTTCCCGAGATAAAGAATGTCGCAGCCCCATTTTTAACAGCCTCGACATCACTGACTGCGTATCGAGGGGCAATACTTCGATACGGGATTTGTTTGCTGGTGACACGATTTCAATAGCTGGCAAACAGGTAAATGAGAGCAGCTGTCAAGATTGCGACAAGCAGGGTCTGAATCCCGCTACGTAGCCACGATACGCCCGCGATGCTGCCAAGAAAAACACCGAGCAGGAATATCAGCAGCAGCGCGATCGCTACCGCCGCATAAAGTGGTGATACCGGTAATGCAAAACCGGCATTGGCTGCCATCAGTGGTATCAGGATCAGGAGAGATATGGCTAGCGGCGCAAAACCGTTGACCAGCGCTATCAGTAGTGGCACTCCCCGCGCGGCCTCGCCATGAGCACTGTCACGCAGGTCGGTGATCATCGCATCTTCGAGTTTTGCAAGCGCGCGTTTCCGCTCCGCGACCTCACTGACGTAGGCGCTACTGACGCCGCTCACACCGAGCGCAATGGCCGCGCCCAGGCAAACGTTGATGATCACCGATAAGCTGGTTGTGCCACTGACCAGAAAGCCTATGATGAGCCCCAGCATGGTCAGCGCGCCGTCGAATCCATTAACGACAAAATAGCGTCGCATGATGTCGTGGGTGCGCGTGATGCGCAGTAGAAACCGGGTCTGATCCAGCAGGTTCATAAACCTAACCAGCTTGCGGCTCGCCTTGAACCTCAACCTCGTCGATACTGTGCAGTGAACCGCCCAGATCACTGATACCAGACTGTACCGCGTCGAAATCGATGGCATCCCCTTCGACGACGACCTGCAGTGTTTCGGTTTTTTCGTCAACCTCTAGTACCGTGGTACAGACTCGATAATCACCACCCGCTTTGGCAATAGCTTGTGAAAATTCAAGCGCGTTCGGTTGGTGGGGTTTGAGCACATCAAGCACAAGCCGCTTAACAAGAACCATATATTACCCCCGCTGTTCGTCTACATTAACCGAGACAAGTATACACTCAATCAGGCTTGTTGCTGGCGGCCTATGAGATTACTGTTAAACAAATAAGGAATAAAATCTGCCCCATAATCTGATGATTATAAGCGACCGATATCGGCCAAAATACGAAGTTCCTGGTCCGCGACTGGGCGTCCGTTATCGAGAAAAAACCCTCACAGAGGAATTATAAGCTGCTGAGATCGACTCAACTAAGACATACGACTTTAACCTGGAAATAAATACGCCCATATTCTCCAATTTCCGATAGAAAGATTGATCTATGTCGGTAACGGTTTACCGTCATAGGTATATTCTGGTTTATATCGTTAGAATAAAGGAGGATTGAAAATGTCCATATGTGTAGTTGTTGCAGATAGTAGTAAAGCACGAATCCTGTTGGCAGAGAATGGTCACGGCGCTTTAACCGATGACAGAGATTTCGTTCATTCCGAAAGCCGCCTTAGAGAGCAGGATCTGGTTAGCGATGGAACGGGCAACGAAATTGATTCAGGAGGCTACGGTAAACATTCAATGGGGCATGAACATGCAGCCCATCAGAAGCATGCAGAAACCTTTGCTTATGAGTTGTGCGGCGAAATTGAAAAGCTCCGACGAAACAGTGATCTGCACAAAATATATCTGGTCGCATCTCCAAAATTTCTTGGTTTGTTGCGCTCCAGTATAAGCAAACAATGTGCCGAGCTACTAGTTGGCGAGATAAACAAGGATCTGGTTGACCATAGTATCGAGGACATCCGTTCTCATTTACCAAAACATCTGTAAATAAAAGCTGATGGTCAGTTCCTGGCCGTTCCCTGCCCCTTGAACCTGGTATTCGAGAGTCTACTTGCGGATGACTGAATGGCTGAAACACTAATTAAGCCTTAATGAACTGCACTCGATGGGTATTGGCTTATTATTGTTTAAAGAAGATAAGTTATTTGAAATGCGATGGCTTATGAGCAAAATGACCCAGAACAGCTAGTTTGCTCCCGGATGCCGTGTTAACTCTCAAGATCCTGTTTTTATTGTTTTTGGCCAACGGTACTCCAGTTATTGTCAAAAAAATCCTTGGTTCCAGACTGGCTTACTCACTGGACGGTGGCAAAATATTTTTTGACGGGAGAGCTTTGTTTGGGAACTCGAAAACTATTCGCGGAATTATTTCTTCGGTATTAGTAACCTCTGGTGGGGCTGTATTAATCGGCTACTCGATACAGACTGGTGCCTTGTTTTCGATTGCATCACTATCCGGCGATCTTATTTCCAGTTTTATCAAGCGACGATTAGATTTACCACCCAGTAGCAGGGCACTTGGGTTGGACCAGCTTCCCGAGTCAATTCTTCCATTATTGTTCTGCTGGCAAGCACTTAATCTGGATATGCCGACAGCCGTTGCCGTTGTAGTTATATTCTTTATCGGCGAGATTATATTGTCGCGAGTCCTGTATAGGTTAAAGGTACGCGAACACCCCTACTAATACGGTTTTGCAATTTTCCGGAGTCTGCTCCTGGCCGAAGATTACCTCTGAACTCCTTATTTTCGAGCGTCGGCTACCGAGATGCTGACATTGTATTTCATGTTTTGCGACACCAGCCCTGGCGTTGCAAAACATTGGTTGAACAGCTGGAGGCTGCGGGGCGGCTATTTCAACATCTGCGCTACTTCGATACCATCATCGAGGTTCTATAAACAAATTAGGAATCTAACGTGTATAACCTGCCACTCGTTCCTGAAGACTTTGACGTTCCAGAAATTCTGGAAACAGAACGTATGCGTCTACGACCACTGACCATCAACGATGCGGTCAAGGATTACGATGCTGTCATGACCAGTGAAGAACGTTTACGTAGCGTTTTCGACCCGGGTAGCGACTGGCCGTCGGGATTGACGTTAGAGCAGGATATTATCGAACTTGGCTGGCATCAGGCGGAATTTCAACTGCGAACCTCATTCGCCTACACGGTTGTTAGTCTCGACGAATCAGAAGTGATGGGTTGTATCTATATTTACCCAACACGAAAATCGGGTTATGACGCAGAAATTACCATGTGGGTGCGCCAGTCTCGAGTTGAGGAAGGTTTGGACGAACACCTTTTTGAAACGGTTGAATCCTGGATTGAAGACTACTGGCCTCTGCAAAACCCTGCTTATCCCGGAAGGAGAATTGCATTTGAGGATTGG
This sequence comes from uncultured Gammaproteobacteria bacterium, assembly GCA_963793595.1. GTDB lineage: Bacteria > Pseudomonadota > Gammaproteobacteria. The sequence continues at coordinate 5,663 of CAWCBX010000034.1, forward strand.
ATTAAATAGTACAAAGACTTACCAGCATTTCATTTTCAATTATTGTTAGGCGTCCGTATTTGGCCGGAGATTACCTCCCACCCAGTTTTATTGGGGTCTCTTTTGGAGAGAACAGACGTTCGAACTCGAAAAATCAGTAGCGATAACCGACCCAATTGAGAATTCAATATTCTTGCTCAATTTCTCAATTCGATAAATTTCTCGCTAAATACGATTCAGCATGCAATTTTCATTAAAATTAGAAAAAATTGCTCTCTGGCCCATGTTTTTATGAGATAACTCATCCATGTCAAGCAAACATAAACCCACACGCATCGTCATTATGGGCGCGGCAGGCCGTGATTTTCACAATTTCAACACGGTATACCGCGACGATCCTGATAGCCGCGTGATCGCCTTCACTGCGAACCAGATTCCGGATATTGCCGGGCGTCGTTATCCACCTTCGTTGGCAGGGGCCATTTACCCCGAAGGTATCCCCATCGTCGACGAGGCTACACTGAGCGCGCTTTGTCGCGAGGAAAACATTAACCAGGTTGTATTTGCCTATAGTGACATCAGTCATGCCCAGGTGATGCACAGGGCCTGTCTGGTGCTGGCAGAAGGCGCCGACTTCCTGTTACTGGGCCCCGAGCGCACTATGTTACAGGCACGGGTACCGGTGATCGCCATCTGCGCCGTCAGAACCGGTTGCGGCAAATCACAGACCACGCGGTGGCTCGCAAAATTGCTCAAACAAAAGGAACTCCAGGTAGTGGTGATTCGCCACCCGATGCCCTATGGCGACCTGGCAAAACAGGCGGTACAGCGTTTTGCAAATCGTGCCGATCTGGATGCAGCCGACTGTACCATCGAAGAGCGCGAAGAATACGAGCCACACCTGGAAATGGGCACCATTGTATATGCGGGCGTTGATTATGCCGAGATCGTCGCGCAGGCTGAAAAGGAAGCTGACATCATCCTGTGGGATGGCGGTAATAACGACTTTTCATTCATTCACCCCGACCTGCATATCGTTTTGACCGATCCACTGCGACCCGGCAATGAAACCAGTCATTATCCCGGTGAAACAGTACTACGCATGGCCGATGTGGTCGTGCTTACGAAAGTAAATTCGGCCGCGGAAGTGGATATTCAAAGTGTCACCGAAAACGTACGCAAAGTTAATCCGCAGGCCATGATCGTGCGTGGCGCATCGCCTGTCACGCTGGAGGATCCGGCTGCGGTGCGCGGCAAACGTGTGCTGGTCGTCGAAGATGGCCCGACCATCACCCACGGCGGCATGCCTTACGGTGCCGGTTACGTTGCCGCCACCCAGGCTCGGGCGCAGGAAATAGTCGATCCACGCAGTGCTGCGCATGGTGAGATCGCCAGGGTTTACGCACAGTACCCCCACATCGGTACCGTGCTTCCCGCCCTGGGCTACCATCCCGCGCAACTCGAGGCGTTACGCGCAACTATCAATGCATGCGACGCCGATGTCGTGGTCGCGGCAACGCCCTGCGACATCGGCGCGCTGATTGATATCAACAAGCCAGTGGTGCGCGCTTACTATGAATTTACCGAAGCTGGCGAACCGGGGCTCGGCAGCCTGATCGAATCTTTCCTGAAGGAAAAGAAACTGGGCGGCTAGTCCCACCAGAGCGTGTCGCTTACATCCCCGGTGATCACTGTGCCGGCCTTGCCGGCTATAATTGCCTGCGCATCCTGCAGCCGCCCGACGCCTGCAATTCCACCCGTCTGTTCAACAAATTCACAGGCCGCCTCCACTTTAGGCGCCATTGAACCCGCCGCAAACGCAAGTTGACTGACCTCTCGGGACGAGATGCGACGTATGGCAGCTGCATTCGACTGGCCCCAGTCTTTATAGATTGCATCGACATCGGTCAGCATAATTAAGGCGTCTGCCGCGAGTTCCCGGGCGAGTAGCGAACTCGCTGAATCCTTATCGATCACCGCCTCGACGCCGACGAGGTGGCCGTCTTCCCGACATACCACCGGAATACCTCCCCCACCGGCGCATATGACGATCACCTGATTTTCCAGCAGTAACTTGATGACACCGAGTTCCAGGATACGCAGCGGGCGCGGCGAGGGCACCACGCGTCGGAACGACCTGCCATCTGGCGCAATAGTCCAACCGCGCGCCTCGGCGACACGCTGTGCCTCGGCCTCGTTGTAAACGGGACCAATCGGCTTGGTCGGATGCAGAAACGCTGGATCATGCGGATCAACTTCGATTTGAGTCAATAGCGTTGCACAGCGGTGATCGGCGGGTAGCAGGTTACTCATTTCCTGTTCGATCAGGTAGCCGATCATGCCCTCGGTTTCGGCATCCAGAATGTCTAGCGGGTAATGCACATCTTCCTTGTAGGCCGAGTCCTGTAAGGCCAGCAAGCCGACCTGCGGGCCGTTGCCATGCGTGATCACCAGTTGATGTTCGCGCGCGATCGGCAGCAGGGCCGCGGCCGCAATTTCCACATTGTGACGCTGGTTCTCGGCAGTCAGGGCCTGCCCCCGGCGCAGCAAGGCATTACCACCCAGGGCGATGACGATACGCATTCAATCCCCCAGGGTCGCCACCAGGACGGCCTTGATCGTGTGCATGCGATTCTCGGCCTGTGCGAACACAATCGAGACCTCGGATTCGAATACGTCCTCGCTAACCTCCATCGCGTCCAGGCCGTACTTCTGGTAAATCTTTTCGCCGATTTCAGTTTCACGATTGTGGAAAGCCGGTAGACAATGCATGAATTTCACCGCGGGGTTTCCGGTCAATTCCAGTAAATCGCGGTTAACCTGGTAGGGCTTGAGCAGTGCGATACGTTCATCCCAAACGGTTTCGGGTTCACCCATCGAGACCCAGACATCGGTGTAAACATAGTCGACTCCTTCAAGCACTGCTGAAGGATCATCGGTTATATTGAGCCGAGCCCCGGTCTGCTGGGCTATCTGGTGGCACCTCGCGATAAGGTCGGCGTCCGGATGCAGTGTAGCCGGTGCAGCCATTCGAAAATCCATACCCATTTTGGCGGCACCAACCAGCAAAGAGTCTCCCATATTGCCGCGACCATTACCCAGATAACAGAAGCTTATCTCCGCCAGGGGCAGTTCCGAAAACTCCTCCATGGTCAGAAAATCGGCAAGCACCTGGGTGGGGTGGTACTCGTCGGTTAAGCCATTCCAGACCGGCACACCATGACGACCCAATTCTTCAGCCGTTTCCTGCCCAAATCCGCGGTACTCGATACCATCGTACATTCGCGCCAGCACCCTGGCGGTATCCTTCATCGATTCCTTGACTCCGATCTGGCTGCCGGTTGGCCCGAGATAGGTAACGTTTGCACCCTGATCGAAAGCCGCGACCTCAAATGCGCAGCGCGTGCGCGTCGAAGTTTTTTCAAAAATCAGCGCGATGTTTTTACCGCTCAAGCGCGGCTGCTCATTGCCCGCGTATTTATCCGCCTTTAATCGCGCAGCCAGGTCCAGTAAATAGCGAATTTCCTCCGCTGTGAAATCAAGTAACTTCAAAAAATTTCGCCGCTTTAGATCATGTGTCATTTTTTGTCTCCTTCAGCCCTGGAACCAGGTTGTGTCATCCCGCTTCAGATTTCATAATTAATTGCCCCGGGGTTTATCCACCCATGCGCCTTGTCACAGTGAACACTTCTTCACATATTCCGAGGTCATCACCGAGAGCAAGGCGCTATAGTTCGGAATGAAAGCCAGTTCATCCCCGACGTGAATCGGCCTGACTGTAGCGCTGACATCGACAACCAGGTAATCACTGGATGCACCCAGAATAACAACGCCTGGCTCGCACGGCACAATGCCTGCCACATCCACATCTTCGCGCCCCAGGTTCAACAGCGCCCTCAGTTTTTCGCCACGATCTTCGAACTGCGTCAAGCCACCGAACGCATCTTCGCTGCGTTCGCCCATAGGCCGCGATGGTTTGCTGTTGACCTCCAGTACTTCGGCATGGATTACAAAGGCATCCTGGAATGTATCCGGCCAGGGCTTGCGTTGCGTGGTTTCACGACCGAGCAGAATTGCTTCGCCGATACGGGCATGATTAACCCGTGCGGGCATCTTGCCCGCGGCGATCAACTCGAGCCCGCTGGAATTGATAGCGGAGAGCCATTCGAATCTGAGGTCGAAAATCTGCTCGATCTCAAGCGACAGCTCCACCAATTGCAGCATATTTTCTTCGCTCGGAACGACGCCGCCAAAACACGCAAGATTAGTTCCCAGACCCTTGATACGAATGCCCGGTAATTTGAGCGCAGCCCTTACGAGTGAGACCATTTCATCCGGCTGAACGCCCTCGCGCAGGTCGCCGAGGTCCACCATCAGGATCACATCATGGATCGAACCACGGCTCTGCGCTGCGTCCGACAGCGCTTCGAGTACGCTCACCTCCGAATTCAGGCTCAGGCCCACCATTTCGACAACGTCATCCACAGTAGACAAGGACGGAATCCGCAGCAACATAAACGATGTATCGACGCCGGCAATCTTCATCCGCCGGATATTTTCCAGGCGTGAGTCAGCAATCATGGCAATGCCACCGCGCAGCATGGCTTTAGCAACTTCCGGGTGGCCGCAAGTAGCCTTGTTAACCCCACAAACTTCGATGTTATGCGCCCTGCAAAGGTTGACGATAGTGCGCACATTATGCTCAATCTTATCGAGATCCATCGTCACACGAGGGGTCGTCATCGTACAATTCCGGAACGCGATTGCCCCGTCCCTGTAATCAGCAGCTGGATAGAATCTCGCATACGCTATTGGCTTACCATTATATGGCTATCTTATAGGCAGAATAGATAGTTTGATTGACTGTTATCAACTCCGTTTGATTCAAGTTCATCTAAATTAGCGGATATATTCCAATGGCCGCAGCAAGACAGGAGAAAAACCATGCAAACCAGAGAAAAGGAGTCTGTATGAGCTTAAGAGAAACCTATGAAAAGAAAATGCAGACCCAGCTTAACGAGTTGAAAGCAGAGATTGCCGAACTCAGGGAAAAAGCCGATCAAACGGAAACCAATCTGCAACTTGAATATTACACTCTGATCGACGAACTACATTTAAAACTCGAAACAGCCAATCAACAGTTCCACCTGCTTAAGCAGGCCAGTGACGAGAAATGGGATGAATTTAAATCCGAGTTCGAACTAATCTGGGATTCTCTGCACGAACTGATTAAATCAGTCACGTCACCCTGAAGCGGCCAGCCTCCCGGTTGCTGGCCGTTTCCAGCCTCTTAACTCCGCTGATTTAGTTTCTGCTTACTGAAAAATCCCGGAATGAATGCGGGCCCATTTTGATTTCTTGACCAGCACCGCTATGCCTGCAAGAACATTTCGTGTTCGCCAGGACGAGTCTGTCAACCTGATATAAACAGTGGTTTACTTTTCCCAATGATTAAATAAACGCATTGAGTTTGATTTTCGCATTGAGTTATCCAATAATGCAGCGTCACGAGCGGATCCATGGCGAATTCCTACTACAAGCAAAACCATTTGAAGAAGTTGCGCGCATTCTGCCAGACGGCCAGGCTCGGCAGCATGACGAAAGCGGCAGAGTCCCTGTTTGCCAGCCAGCCGACAATTTCACTGCAAATCCATGCGCTCGAAGAAGAAATGGATACCATTCTGTTCGAACGCAGTGGCCCCAAGCTGAGTCTGACCACCGAAGGCAGCATCCTGTATGATTTATGCCTGCCGCATGTCCAGGGAATCGATCGGCTCAAGGAAACCTTCGATGCACACTGTGGCAATCTGACCTCGGGCGAGCTTAACATCGCCGCCGGTGAATCGACTATCCTGTATGTACTGCCGGGTCCGGTCGGTAAATTCTCCAAACAGTACCCGGCGATAAAACTGCGGCTTGCCAACGAAACCGGACGCAACGGTATGGAAATGTTGCGTACCGATTCGGTTGATTTTGCTATCGGATCGATGCTTGAAGTACCGGATGACCTGGTTTACGACCCGATCGTAACCTACAACCCGGTGGTGATTACACCGCTTGATCATCCGCTGGCAAGAATGGATAAAATCACCCTCACGGATATTGGCAAGTACGGAATGATTCTGCCGCCGCGGCATCTGAGCACCTGGCATATCGTTAAAATGGTATTTGCCCAGCATAACGTCAATTTCCGCGTCACCCTCGAAGCCGGTGGCTGGGAAGTGATCAAACGCTATGTCAGTCTCGGCCAGGGAATTTCCATCGTCACCGACGTTTGCATCACCGAGCAAGACCGCGACAGGATGAGTGTTATCCCGGTCGACCAGTATTTCCCGAAACGCAGCTATGGCATCGTCACCCGCAAGGGCAAATTTCTATCCGCGCCATCCAAGCGTTTCATCGAAATCATGAACGAGTGTTTTGATCGAAGTAGTGGGTAATAACGATTAAGTCTTTTATAGAATTGTCGACAATTTATGCCTATTTATGATTGCTTATCCCAATATGGGGCATTAAGAAACCTGTATTGTCTACAATTTTGACTCGTAATATGATGCGGTAAATATTTTTAAAAATAGTAAAAGTGTTCGATTGAGGGGGAAGAAATGTCATATCAAGACGAGTATCAGGCATCGATAGATAATCCTGCCGCTTTCTGGGCCGAAAAGGCCAGGCAGATCGACTGGTACAAACCATCTACCAACGTACTCAGCGTCGACGAACATGGCATACATCGCTGGTTTGCCGATGGCGAGTTGAACACCTGTTATCTTGCACTCGATTACCATGTCGACAACGGTCGCGCCGAGCAGACCGCGTTAATCTATGACTCCCCGGTCACCAACCAGCAAAAGAAATTTACTTACCGCGAATTGCGTGACGAGGTTGCCTTGTGTGCCGGCATGCTCAAGGCTCACGGGGTCGAGAAAGGTGATCGCGTCGTCATTTACCTGCCGATGATTCCCGAGGCATTAATTTCGATGTTGGCCTGTGCACGCCTGGGCGCGGTGCATTCGGTAGTGTTTGGCGGCTTCGCACCGCCTGAGCTCGCGGTACGTCTTGATGACGCGACGCCGAAGGTTCTGTTGACCGCTTCCTGTGGCATCGAAATCAACCGGGTTATCGAATACAAACCCATCGTCGATAAAGCCATCGAGTTGGCAAGTCATAAACCCGGCAGCTGCATAGTACTGCAACGTCCGCAGGCGACGGCAAGCATGCAGGCAGGACGTGATATCGATTGGCAACAGGCTATGGCTGACGCTGAGCCTGCTGCATGCGTACCCGTAAAAGGAACCGATCCGCTGTACATACTTTACACCTCGGGCACCACCGGTAAGCCCAAGGGCGTGGTGCGCGAAAATGGTGGGCACGCGGTCGCGATGAAGTACAGTATGAGCGCGATTTACGACATCGAACCCGGCGAGGTGTACTGGGCCGCGTCAGATGTCGGCTGGGTAGTCGGTCACTCCTACATTGTCTATGGTCCCCTGATTCATGGCTGCACCACGGTACTTTACGAAGGCAAGCCCATCATGACACCGGATGCAGGTGCTTTCTGGCGGGTCATTTCCGAGCATGGCGTAAAGGCATTATTCACTGCACCGACCGCTTTTCGAGCAATCAGGAAGGAAGACCCGGAAGCAAAACTCGCCCGGCAATACGACCTGTCATGCCTGCAGACTATCTTTGCCGCTGGTGAGCGCCTCGATCCGCCAACCTATGAATGGCTGGCAGAGACGTTCGAGGTGCCGGTGCTCGATCACTGGTGGCAGACCGAAACCGGTTGGGCGATTGCAGCGAACCTGCATGGCCTTGAATCCATGCCGGTTAAATCCGGTTCGTCGACGATGCCGGTGCCGGGATTCAATGTCGAAATCCTCGACGAGGCGGGCAATCGACTACCCGCCAATGAACAGGGTTTTATCGCGATCAAATTGCCACTACCGCCGAGTTGCCTGACCACGATCTGGGGAGATGTCGAGCGCTTCAAATCGAATTACCTGGAAACCTATCCCGGTTATTTCACCACCGGCGATGGTGGCTATTTCGATGACGATGGTTACCTGTTCATCATGGGACGCGTCGATGATGTCATCAATGTTGCCGGGCATCGACTTTCCACCGGCGAAATGGAAGAAGTCGTCGGCAAGCACCCGATGGTGGCCGAATGCGCGGTCATCGGGCGCCGTGACGAACTCAAGGGTCAACTGCCGATGGGATTCGTTGTACTGAAAAACACCGAGGGCGTCAGGCCCGATGAAATCGTGCAGGAGCTTATCGCCCAGGTGCGCCAGGATATCGGTGCGGTTGCCGCATTCAAACAGGCGCTGGTGGTTGGACGCCTGCCCAAGACACGCTCCGGCAAGATTTTGCGTAAAACTCTGCGTGCAATGGTGGATGGCGATGACTACGTGGTACCTTCGACAATCGAAGACCCGGCCGCGCTCGATGAAATCAAGGTGCTGCTTTAGTCAACGATAGCGATTACCAGGTCCATAACGTTGGTGTTGGTGGGGCCGGTTACAAACAGACTGTCATGCTGCTCGAGATAGCTGCCGGCATCGGCGTTTTGCAAAGCCAGCTGGGCGGCGTCGGGATCGCTCCAGGTCTGACCATCGACCAGCCCTCCGGCAGCGGTGGTCGGCCCGTCGGTACCGTCAGTACCCGCCACCAGCAGCCTCACGTTTTCCTGTCCCGCAATATGTTCGGCTAGCGCTAATGCCAGGCTCTGATTGCGCCCGCCCCTGCCCGGATCATCCGGTAAAATTACTGTTGGTTCACCACCCCAGATATATACCCCGGGTTCTGCTCGTTGCAGCTGCTGGCCGATCACAGGGGCCAACTCGAATACATCCCCGTAAAGCGACTCTTCGTTTAAACGCACCGTCAAACCCAGTTCCTGCCGCTTTCAGCGCGGCTTGTTCGCGCGCGATCTGATTTGACGCAATAACCCTGGAACTCGCGACTGTGCTGGCGCGATGACAATCGCCAAGCCCGGAACCGATAGTATCAATACCATCACCCTCGACATCTGAAATGGCATAGACGCGTATTTCAGTGCCATGGAAGGCTTCCACGAGCTTGCCATCCTTGATTAGCGACGTCTGTTTACGTCGCGCATTGATCTGCCCGATGGTCTTGCCTCCGGCAATCATTTCATCAGCGATTGCTTGTAGATCTTGCAGTGACATTCCTTCAGGCAAGCTTTCGGCGAGCGCCGAGGCGCCACCTGACACTAACAACAGGACACGGCTATCGGCAGGCATCGAGTGCATTCGTTCCAGTAACGCCTGCCCTGCCTCGAGTGACTTTTGATCCGGAATTGGATGCGCCGCTTCAATGACCCTGACCCGATCACGGCCCCGGATATCGTCATCTGCGTGATCATACTTGGTCACCACCAGCGCGTCGCAAGGCGGCAGATTATCGAGCGCCCCCAGGCACATTCCCACTGCAGCCTTGCCGATCGCAAGCACCAGGTCGGGATGAAAATCGCTATCGGCGCTGAGCGCGTTCGCAACTGCCTGGTATCCGGATACGGCTTCAACTGCCGCATTCCAGATAGCGTTTATATCTTCATTTCCAGGGTCTGGTCCGGCCATTTAATTTCTCAAAATCAACGCTGCGATACTGTGTCGCGAAAATGTATTAAAAACAAGACGCAGGCAAGACAATACTGGATATTATTGCGGAATTTGGCGTATTCCCCGCAAGGGACTATGATGTCAGGCCAATCCAGGATCAAAGCCGGGAGATATTGTAATGACTGCGTCCGTCACCACCACCCTGAATGATGTGAACATCGATGCCGTTGCTGGCCTCGCCGGCAAGATTCAACAGGAACCCGAAGTAGCCGCCACCAAATGGAATGCCAGGGTAAACTGGAAAGGAGGTTTCCGTTCCGAGGCCAGGATTCGTGACTTTGAGCCGCTGACCTCTGACGAGCCTGGTGCGCTTGGCGGCACCGATTCAGGACCTAATCCGGTCGAGCAGGTGCTGGCCGCGCTGGGCAACTGTCTTGCCGTTGGCTACGCCGCCAACGCGACCGCTGCCGGCATCGAACTCAAGGATCTCAGTATTGAACTTGAAGGCGATCTCGATCTGCATACCTTCCTCGGCCTGGCTACTGGTAATGCCGGTTACGACAGTATATCGGTAAAGGTTAAAATCGATAGTGATGCAGCAGCAGAAGACATTAAGGCGCTGCACGAAAAGGTCGTCGGCAGTTCGCCTGTAGGGCATACCCTGTGCCGGGAAGTACCGGTTAGTATCGACCTGGTCTGAACACCGCAGGTTAGCGATAAAATACCAGCGCGCGCGCCTCGACGCTCTCGCGTGGTTTCGCGTCTGCCGGGGCATCGGGCAGCCGAATCGCGCTGTGAATACTGCAGGGATTGACCCCGCCATCGATCGAATCAAAGGTTTTGAACAACAACACCTCGTCAGGACGCATCTCGGGAAAGTAAAACCAGCGTTGCTCGTCGCTGTGCAGCGCAAGCTGAATTTCGCCGGTGTGATTGGGGGCGCGACGCTCGGTATCGACCAGGTCGGCGCTAGTCAGGCTGCGGGTGTCACATAGCGCCAGCGGGAAGTCTTCAACCGGGTCGACCAGTGGACGCCACACATTGAGAATCTGAAAGCGCCCCCGGGCAAGCATTTCTGCTTCCTCGCCCATGCTTTCCTGCAGGCAGACGAAACCAGAGTTCGAGGTGTAGTCGTTATGTACCAGGTACGCGGGTTCACGCACCTGCTTCTGCTCACGCAACTCCGGATCCGAAGCGCGTACCGTGTAATCGAAGATATGCACGCGGTAACATCCGGTTGTCGTTTTGAGAAAGTCTTCGACTTCCGCAGCGTATACCGAATCGATTTCGGACTGATCGAGAAAGTTCTGTACCCGGGTAGGGAATTTATGCAAGCCGAAACCTGACGGATGCATGCCGAACTCACCCTGCAAATCGTTATCTGCCCGCAGCCTCGCATCCTCGACCTCGACCGCGACGATATTCATCGGTTGATCTATTTCATGAGCCGCGTTACGACCCGCGCTGGAAGCATAATATACGGGACGCTCCGAGCGCTCGGCCAGGAACTCTACTTTTGCCTGTAATGACATATCAACCTCACTTCAATTGCGCATGGCGAAAACAATCGACCGTATGATCGTTGACCAGTCCGGCAGCCTGCATAAAGGCATAACATATGGTGCTGCCGACAAATGTAAAGCCCCGCTTTTTCAAATCCTTAGACATCGCATCGGAAATTGCAGTATTAGCCGGGACCTGTGCGATTGTTTTGCGGTCGGTTTGCAGCGGCTCACCATCGACGAAATTCCACAGGTATTGATCCAGTGTCATGCCCTGCTCCCGCAGTTCGAGCAACGCGCGCGCGTTTTTGACGAAACCGTTCACCTTGAGGCGATTGCGCACGATTCCGGGGTCCTGCAGTAATGCGGCTATCTTTTTATCCGGGTAACCTGCGATTTTGTCGGCATCAAAATTATCGAAAACGCGGCGATAGTTTTCACGCTTGCGTAAAATGGTAATCCAGCTCAATCCCGCCTGCGCCCCCTCGAGACAAAGAAACTCGAACAGCAAGCGGTCATCATGCACCGGCACGCCCCACTCGAGATCGTGGTAGTCCTGGTAAAGCTCGTCGTCACCGCACCACCAGCAACGCTTCCTGCCGGGTTCAGCCATCTATGTTCTCCACAAATGCTTTGATCCGACGACAGGCTTCCTCTAGCTCGGCATCGCTAACGGTGTAAGAGATGCGCACGTAACCCTCGGCACTGGCGCCGAACGCGGTAGCGTCCAGCACCGATACACCGGTTTCTGCATACAGGGTCCTGACAAATTCGCCGGAATGCATACCGGTACCGAGCACATTTACCATCATGAACATGCCGGCATCCGGCAATAAAGGCTGCAACCCGGGCATTGCCGAAAACGCGTCGAACAGGTAATCACGACGTCGATGATAAATCTCGCGCATGAGTTGAAGGTCCGGCGCACAGTTTTGCAGGGCGTACGCAGCGGCCTGCTGGATGAACCCGGGCAACCCGTAGAGCATGCACAAGGCCAGTTTTTCGAGGTTGGCGATCAATTCATGTGGCGCTATCACCCAGCCCACACGCCAGCCTGACATTGCGTATGACTTCGACATACTGCCGATGGTAACCGTGCGGTCAGACATGCCTGGTAATGAGGCAATATGAGTGAATTCACCAGCGAATACAAAGTTCGCATAGACTTCGTCGGCAATTACCCAGAGATCGTGTTGCCGCGCGAGTTCGGCGATAAATTCGAGCTCTTCCAGGTTGAGCGCGATACCGGTTGGATTGCTCGGCGAGGCGTAAAATATCGCGCGCGTGCGTTCACTAATCGCGGCTTGTAGCGCATCACGGTCGAGTCGAAAACCACTCGCGGCATCCAGCACTACCGGCACCAGGGTTGCGCCCGGTGCCTGTATCGTTGCCTCGTAGGTCACATACATGGGTTGCAGCACAATTGCTTCGTCACCCGGGTCGAGCAGACATAGCGAGCAGGCGAACAATGCATTTTGCGCACCTGACGTGGTAATAATGTTGCTTGCCTCGATCGCCTGTCCACTGCTGTCACGATGCTGTCGCGCAATCGATTCGCGCAGTTCATCGTGACCGAGGATCGAAGTGTAATGCGTATCACCCTCACGCATTGCCTGCAGGGCTTTATCGATCACCGCATCCGGCGTGGGGAAATCGGGGTCACCTACGCTAAGAATGATAACGTCTTCGCCGCGACTCCTGGCCTGCTTGGCCAGGTAATGCATGTCCCATACATCGGCGGCACCACCCTTGACCCTGTCGGTCAGAGAAGAAAATTTCATGTTTATTCCCAGCCTGGTTTCAAATCGTCGAGCAGTGGCACAATCCAGGGTTTGTGCTGTTCGAGTTCAGCTCGATTGATGCCATTCAATTCGTAGGGTAACACCAGCCAGTCGCTGGTTTGCTGCAGAAAGTAATCGGGTGGTGGATTTAAATTGCTGGCAGCGGTGCGGTAATAAGGTGCAGCGATACGCACGTCGGCTGGCATGTTGCGCTTACTTTTCTGTCGCAGGCGTTCGATTACGGCATGCACGTTGCGCCCGGTACTGTAAACGTCATCTACGATCAACAGGGCATCGTCTGCATTCAGGTTTTCGAACAGGTACTGTAGGCCATGAGCACGCACTGGATTGCCCTGTTCGAGTTGACGGAAATAATCATCCCGTCCCTGATAGGACGTACGTATCGCAATATGATCAGTCTCGACACCGAGATACTGCAGGCATTCCTGCACGTAAATGCCGACCGTGGAACCGCCTCGCCAAACTCCAACGATAAAGTCGGGACGAAACCCGCTCTGGTGAATCTGTACTGCCAGCCGATAGGAATCTTCGAGTAATTCCTGCTCTTCGATAAAGCGTTTTTGCATCAAAACTGCATCCGTCGAAAGTCATATGATATTCTTGCGCAGCCTAGCAAGTGACCTGGATTAATGCACGCAAGATGAGTGAAAAACAGTATTTATCAGCTCAGCAACTGCTCGAGGATTCATTCCGCCTCGGCGCCGAAATCATAAAGGACGGATTTCGCCCCACCATCATGATCGCCATCTGGCGCGGCGGCGTACCCATGGGCATCGCTATCCAGGAGTTGCTGGCATGGTATGGCATTGCGACCGACCATATATCGATACGTACGTCGTCCTATAGCGGCATCGATGGGCAAGCAGCCGAAATCAGAATCCATGGCATGAATTACCTGATCAAGAACTGCACCCGTGAAGATAGCCTGCTGATCGTCGACGACGTATTTGACACCGGTTTGACGATTGATGCCGTCATCACTCATTTGCAGGATAAAGCCAGGTTAAATACGCCACATGATGTTCGTGTCGCAGTACCCTATTACAAACCGACCCGCAAGCAGACCGACCGCGTACCGGATTACTACCTGCACGAAACTGCGCAGTGGCTGAAGTACCCGCATTCCCTGGAAGGATTAAGTATTGAAGAAGTTGCGCAGAACCGCCCTGAGCTATACGAAATTATCAAGGATCAGCTGGACTAGCGACTTGCGAAACCACCGTGTGATCGGCGTTTGTCGAGGTACTTGTAAACTTCAGAAACAGGCAAAGCAGCGCTGCGGCAAGCGCCATCGCCGCGGCCATGATAAAAGCGTAACGCAGTTCGAACTCACCTATCAGGCCCGCCAGTAGCGCGCCGAACATGCCGACCCCGTCTAACACGGTAAACACGATGCCGAGCGTTGTCGCCTCGGCTTTACCGCTATATTCGACCGCCGCGGCGAGTATCACCGGCCGCACCGCGGTCAGGATTGCCACCGCCGGCAGCAAGCCCAGAACTGCCCAGTAGAGGCTATCGCTGAGGCCGGCAAACAGGGCGAAAAAACTGGCGGCAAACAGAACCAGTAAAATCATCGGCTTGCGCCCCCTGCTATCGGTGTACTTGCCGAAAAAAGGTTGAAAAATAGAACCGATCATCAAGATAGCGGCGAAAATCAAGCCCGGCATGAAATGGCGACAACCCGTGTTCATTCTGAAAATAAAGCGGCGCCATAGCCAGCTGCGCGACAAGCGCCATGTTGTAAAGAATCATTACCAGCATCAACGCCATACCCGCGGGTTTGAACCACTGACGGGCAAGACCCCTGAAATCAATATGGGTGATCTGGCCCGGGTTGTCGCGGGTAATCCTGGTGGCGACCGGAATGAACAGCAGGCCCATGATCACCGCCGGTAGCACCAGGATCTGCAGGGTGGTCTGCCAGTCGAAAAATCCGAGTAAAAAGCCGGTGCTAAGCGGTCCCAGCACCTCGGCCCCGATGCTACCGCCCACCGCATGGATGCCGAGCGCATGGGCGCGGCGCTGCGGCATCTCCTTGACCAGTACCCCGGTTGCAATCGGGTGCCAGAATGCATCTCCCATGACGCCAAACGCGAGCAGCAGCGTAATCGCCCAGAATCCAGGCACCAGGGTTGCGCTCAAGTAGCCGATGGCAACCCACCAGAAACTGAGTAACATCAGGAACCCAGGGCGGGTCGATCGATCGGAAATCACGCCCGCGGGAATATAGGCCAGGCCGGCTCCGATGCCGTTGATGGTCAGGATCAGACCGACTTCGGCCGGCCCCAGGCCCATGCTAGCCGCGATCGCCGGTGCCAGCAGCCACAAGGTTCCCGCTACCCAGTCATTGCTCAGATGACCCATAAACAGCGCACCCAGCAGAAAACGGTGTTTGCCGTTTTGCGCGCTTATTTTCACTTTCGGATCACGTCATGTTGTTTGGACAGTAGATGATGCATTAGTCAGACTCATTGGAGGTGCGCATCGCGGCCTCGATTGCGGGAAAATAGAATAGCAGCGATACGGCACGGATCAACATGAAAAATGCCAGCCCGAGGAACAGCCCATGATTGCCGAATAGCGGAATTGTCAGTTGTAGCAGCGCTACATAGGCCAGCATCGAAACCAGCATCGCATTGCGCATTTCGCGGGTGTGCCCGGTACCAATGAAGATTCCATCGAGCTGGAAGCTCCATACCGACAGAATCGGTGCGATGATCATCCACGGCAGATAGCGCACCGCGGTTGCGGCAACTGTTTCGATTCCGGTGAACAGATTAATAATCTCCGCGCCAAACAGGAAATAGATGGCGCCTGCAAACAATGAGATAAGCGCACCCCAGATAGTGGTGAGTAACACTGCACGGCGAAATTCACGCTGCCTGCCGGCACCGTAGGCACTTCCGGCCAGAGCCTCGACCGCATGCGCGAACCCGTCGAGCCCATAGGCCATGATACTTTGCAGGTGTAACAAAATCGCATTCGCCGCCAGGATAACCTCGCCCTGGCTGGCACTCCTGGCGGTGAAGTAACTGAAGGCGAATAACAGGCACAGCGTGCGGATAAAGATATTGGTATTCGCTTTAAGCAGACTGGTCAAGGCGGCAGGTTCGAGTAGCCGGGCGCGGTTAAAATGATTGAACGCATTGCGGATCGGGATACGCAGCAGATAAAAGCCACAGAACATCGCCAGGTACTCCGCAATCACCGACGCCAGCGCCACGCCTTCGACACCCCAGCCAAAACCGAGCACGAATAACAGATCGAGCAGCATATTGGTAATATTGAGTACCAGCTGCAACACGAAAGCGCTACGAGTATTATGCATGCCGATAAAGATTCCGGTGAAGGCATAAACGCATAACACCGCGGGTGCGCTCCAGATTCGAATTTGCGCATAGTCGGTGGCAAGCCCTTCCACGACCGGGCTACTGTCAATTAGATAAAGTACGAAATCGATTAACGGCCAGCCGATAATGATGGTGACGAGACCGAGTGCAAGCGCGAGAAATAAAACTCGCAGTATTGTATCTGATAATCCGCGCCAGTCGCCGGCACCGTAAGCCTGTGCGATGAATCCGGTGGTGCCCATGCGCAAGAAACCGAAACTCCAGTAAAGGAAACTGAAAATCAGGGCACCCAGTGCAACCGCACCAATTGAATGAGGCTCAGGCAAATGCCCCACTACCGCGGTGTCGACCGCACCCACCAGCGGCACCGAGATATTGGAGAGAATAATAGGCCCGGCCAGCATCCAGACCTTGCGATGGGTTATGTCCGAGGCACCAGGCGGCTGATTCATTGCGCTTGCCACCTGTTGACTACTTGTCGGGATCTTCGTCGATGTCGATCAACGTTACATGTTCCGGCGCTTCGTCATGCGCAGAAAGATAAAGCTGATTGGAAGTAGATTGTGATGCCGGGATCGCAACAAAGGGTTTGCGCTTCTCAGGGCTGCCGGCACGACGACGTCGCATTATTATTGCAAATCCAGACAGCAACAGGCAGATCAGCGCAAAGTAGAAAAACAATCCTTGCGGGCCGAGTAAACTCATGAACTGGCCCGCCAGAATCGGCCCGCTCACCGCACCGGCACCATAGGTTATCAGCAAGGCGCCGGCTACCTGCACCCGCTGATCGGCATTGACCATGTCGTTGGCCGTAGCTGCCGCCAGCGAGTAGAGCGTAAACACAAAGGCGCCGAATACCATGGCCCCGATCAGGATGAACGTATACTCGAGCGCATACACCATGGAAATAGCCGCCAGCGCGACCAGCACGGGGATATAAACCAGCAACGGACCGCGCCCTATGCGATCCGATAAATGGCCTATTGGTAACTGCAGAAACAGACCACTCATGATGATGGCCGCCATGAAGGTTGACAACTGCGCTTCGGAAAATCCCATATTGGTGGCATAGACCGGACTCAGACCATGGATGCTCGAATTAATCAGCCCACAGCAAAACACA
>CAWCBX010000035.1:0-4508 GCA_963793595.1 uncultured Gammaproteobacteria bacterium
CTGAACACCGTGCCCTTGACACCGACCAGTTTTATATTGGGCGGCAGTTGCATATGCGGCAGCACCTGCTGGATCGGCAGGTTGAACAGCAGCGCAAACACCAGGCAGAGCACGAAGAACAGGACGAACTGCCAGATTTTAAACATTTAGCGACGAACGAGGACGATGTTGCTATCGACGATGCCCGGGGTATCTGCCGGTAAAATACGGATATCCTTGATATCGAGCCCGCTGGTGTTGACCTGCGCGATGAAACTGACCAGCCGATTGAAATCGACCGAGACGTAACGCATTCTGATTTCGTCATTGCCGATGGGCGATATCTGTGACAGTTGCTCACTGAGGCCCTGGCGACGCACCACCTGGTCGATGAAATTCGCCAGCGTGCCGCTGATTGCCTGGTTACTGACCGAATTCGCGGCACCCGCGGGAGGCAGACGCCCGACAGTCGATTTCATCCATGCCAGGTCGGCGCTTTGCTGTTCGATAGTTTCCTGCAGTAAAGCCAGGCGTTGCTGGTAGGGCTCGATCACCAGGGCATGCACCCCGAGGATAATCACCACCACCAGGCCGACCGCCACGATTGCCTTTTCACGCAACGAGTACTGGGCGAGAAAATCAAACATTGTCCGCCCCCTGCAAAACCAGCCGTCCCGAACTCTGATCCGGCTTGATGTTCAGGCTTTCCAGTTTGGCGTTAACGCCCTGCTTCTTGATGGTTTCGAGCAATTCCTCGATATCGTTGAGTTGACTGCTACTGATTTCGAAACTGAGTATGTTGCCCTGGTAACCGATACGCGAAATTTTCACGTTGGGAAAACTGCTGCGCGCACGCGAAAAATCTAGCAACAACTTTAAAAAACCCTGCTCCTGCTGGCTTGCCTGTAACTGTTTCAGGCGTTCGATCAACAGTTTCTTGAAGTTGGCATCGGGACTGGTGTCGGCCGGTAAATAGGGTTTGAGCAGGTCGTATTGCTGTTGCTTGATGGCGGCTAGCTCGGCTTCGAGTTCCTGCAACGCGACCGCCTTGTTATAGCCGCCGATCAGCAGCAGTGCGGTCAGCAACAACGCGACCCATTTCCAGGACTTTGCCAGACCCCTCCAGGCCGAAGAAAGCTGGTAATCGCGTTGTTGCAGATCGATCAACGGGCCGTCGACGATACCCAGGCGGGTCGCACCGATTTCATGTCGCTGCAGGGAATATTCACCGACGTCAGGCGTGGCCTCGGCTTCTCCGCCATAAAACGTAATCGTGTCGAATTCGACATCGCGTTTGATGAGTTCGAGCATCGCCGGCAAGGCCTGCGCGTTACACTTCAGGCCACGATACTTGCCATAGCGCAACAGGTAGCCATCGTAACCTTCGCTCAGGGCAACGCCATCGCCCGGCCACGGGCACAGAAACAGTTCGGGGATTATCTGCGTCAGGCGCAGGTCGTGACTGCGCGCGAGGGTCATGCAGCGTTCCATGATGGGGCGCGCCACCACCGCAATCGCGATCGGGTTTTCCGAGGTATCGCCAAGCGCAAAATGCTGTGATTCGATATCCTGCGCGAGTTGATCTTCGACCTGGTATTCGATAGCAGACAACACCTGTCGGCCTGCATTTTTCGGCAACTCGACCTGGGTCAGATACACGCATTGCTGCGGGATGATGATGACTACGGGATGCGGGTTTTGCGCGGCTACCGCGGGCAACTCGTGCGCGTCTGCCAGTTGCCAGC
This sequence comes from uncultured Gammaproteobacteria bacterium, assembly GCA_963793595.1. Taxonomy (GTDB): domain Bacteria; phylum Pseudomonadota; class Gammaproteobacteria. Next base: position 1,725 of record CAWCBX010000035.1, read on the forward strand.
CGAGCGCATCGGAATGCGTGGTTTCATCGAAGGTCGCCCAGCGAAAATCGGTCAGTTCTTCGTCGGCAAACTGAATCAGCAAACGCAACATCAGAACTGCCCCAGGGTGCGGTTGATCACCGTGGTTTTGCCCTTGTCATCGCGATAAACCAGTGAAGTCATGTTAAACGTCTGCTCGCCCTGCACCACCTGGCCGTAGGTGCGAAAGTATCTGGTACTGGCCGAAAGCCCTTCGATATCGACGGGTATCTGCAGGCGTTCGATAAACTCCTCGACACTGTCATAGGGTTCGCTTTCGCGTTCCTCGATAAACTTGCTCGCATCCAGATCATCTCCAAGGCTTTCGAATACGGTCGCAGACATGGTATTGATATTAAGTGTAGTCGGTGCAGGCAAGGCGGTGATATATGGTTTTAATTTTTCGAAAATTTCCTGGTCGACCTTTTCCACCAGCATCAACTCGCTGATATCGGCCATTTCACGGTTGGCGACCCGATAGGTCTCATAATTTTCTTCCATGCCATCCGGATAACGAATATCGAAGTCCACATCGATCCAGTCCATGAGCGCCGGGATAAAGCTGTCGTCAACTTCGAGATTATCGCACAAACGCTTGAATCGGGTCACCGCGATTTCCGATCCGACCAGGGTGTTGATATTGAACCGGGCCTGCTCGTCTTCGATGAAACCGGAGAGATAACCACCCTCGATCGGCAAACCCGGGATGTTGGTGGCCCAGTTTTCGTCGAGACTATCGATGTCAGAGTCTTCGCGGTCCTGACGCAAATAAATCTGCGCCCAGTCCTCGAGCCCGAATCCATACAGGCTGGCCCTGTCCATCAGGTCGACGTGTGCGCTCTTGCGAATGGTGAATTTTTCATCATGCAAGATGCTGACCGCGATCGTGGTCGCGATGACGACGATCAACATCGCCATCAGCAGGGCAAGGCCACCTTGTCGGCGCAGGTTAGAGGGCACCTTTGGGGATCTCCAGCAAGCGTCTGATTTCACCCATGTCAGGCAACTCGAGGCGAATCGCGAGTAAAACCGGGCTACCGTTATTGGCGCCCTCGGTTACGGGCCAGGCGCGGATCCCCCGCCCGGAGGAATTCTGGAATTCGACTTCCATCGATTCGACATCGTCGAGTAGCACCACCTGAATCGGTTGCTCGGCGATGCCCTGGTCGAGCGAGGCCCAGTGACGGCGCACCAGTTGATCATCGATGACGAGGTATTGCACACGCTGCAGGGTGCTGCGCCGGTGACCGAGCAGGTTGCTCCAGCCGCTGCGGGTGAAAGTGATCGAGTCGTCGGTGATGATGATATTTGCTTCCTCGTCACCGTACTGGTTACGAATCTTGCGCGGCGATACCTGGATCCAGTCACGGCTGAAATAAACCATCGCAAACTGCATGTCAGACAACCGATTGTTGGCGTCGCCCACCGCCTGCCCGGTGCGCGTCATCTGCCCGAGCGCGCTAAAGCCGATAACCCCCATCAACGCAAATATCGACACCGCGATCACCATCTCAAACAGCGTAAACCCCGCCATTTTACGCCCAACAGCTGTCATCCCGCCTACTGCCCCTGTCATCCCATCCTTGTCGCACCGATCGACTTTGTCATCACCGACCACCCAGCTTTGTCATCCCGCCGAATCCTCTGTCATCCCGCGGCTTGACCGCGGGATCCAGTGGGAGGTGCGCTCTGCGAGGCGAACTTGTTTCACTGGATTCCGGCTTTCGCCGGAATGACAAGAAATGTCCGGAATGACAAGATCCCGGAATGACACGGGAAACATCGACGTGAAGGGATGTCAGTCTTCATATTCGCGCGATAAACCCGGTGAGCCTTGCCTTGACGGCGTCTTCACCTTCTATGGATACTTCGACGTCGAGTCGGCGCAGAGATGGGTCGTCGGTACCCGAAATCTTCATTCTCCATTCCCAGTCGATATTGGCCATTTCAACCTTGCCCGACTGACTCTTGGCGTTACCCCAGATGCGGTTGGCGCGATACTTGACGATCTGGTTCTGTGCGACCCAGGTCGCAATCGTCTTTTGCCTGAGCTGTGTCGATTTCCAGCCGGACTCGCTGGTGGTGTTGATCACCGCCGCCATACCGAGCGTGATGACCAGCAGCGCAATCATGACTTCTAGAAGAGTAAACCCTCGCAGCCTGGCCATTCCACTACGTAAACCTGTCGTTCTGCCCTTCAACTCTGTCATCCCGCGCCCATTGGTCATCCCGCCACTCAGCTTTGTCATCCCGCCGCCCAACTGTCATACCGGTCCCAAGTCATCCCGCGGCTTGACCGCGGGATCCAGGTGAGGTGCGCTCTGCGAGCGCGATTGTTTGACTGGATTCCGGCTTTCGCCGGAATGACAGAGAGAAACTCCGGAATGACGGAGAGAAATCGGAATGACAGAGAAAATGGGATGAGAGGATTGAATGCTTCATCCCAGCGGCTCCGGACCGGTCATCAGTACGCCTCCAAGCACATTACCCTCCAACACGATACCCGATTGGGTGAGCTTATCGCTGATGCGCCACTCGAACGGCGTCATTTCCCCGCTGGAGAGGATCAAAATATGGGGTTGTGGTGGATCTTTAACCGAGATATCGATGATTTTATCCTCGATGATCAATTCCGAACGCTGCGAGTCGGTCATCTTGATCTTGCTGAAGAACGATTGATTCGATGGTGTCCATTCGCCTTCGTTGTATTCGAGCACGATAAAGCAGCAATACGTAACTTATTCTTTGAGCAGCCAGACATAACAC
>CAWCBX010000036.1:0-12173 GCA_963793595.1 uncultured Gammaproteobacteria bacterium
CGGCAACGGCGGCACGCCGTTGGTGGTCGCCAGCACCTGCTGCGTGATCTGGTTGGCAAGCACTTCGAGGACATTACCAAACTCGTCAACCTTGCCGAGACTCACACCGTAGTAAAAATCACCGATGCCGGGATAATAAGATAATTGCTTATAGAGTTTTTCAGCATTTTCATGGTCCGCGGTGGCCGAGGGCGTGCGCAAATGCAACACCCAGATGGAGACGCCCTTGTCAAAAGCCAACTGGCGCAGAGCCTGGGCGCCGAGCCGGGTTGCACCCAGCGAATCATAGCTCTCGCGTGGGCCCGCGTCGGTAATCAGTACGACATAGCGAGCGTCAAACTTATCCCAATCGGAATCTTCAATAGCCGATTTAATACCGGCATAGGCATCCTCACGAAAATCACGGCTGGATACCTCGGCAGGGCTTAGCGTGTTAACGAGCTGCAGGAACTGTTCGACATCGGTACCCTGCTGCAGGCTAACGTAGCGACGCGTCAGGTATTCGAGTTCCGGTACCTGGTCGATATTGTCGCGATAGGCGGTCAGGCCGAAGCCAACCTGGTTGGTCAGGCCCTGTTTTTCTATCGCCGAATACACCTTTTTCACCGCTTCCCGGGTACGGTCGATGTAAGGCCCCATCGACTGCGTAGAATCGATAACGAAATGGATTCCGCTGCGGTAACTGCGACTACCCGAGTTGGCAGCTGCAAGCTCGGAAGCCGCACCTGGATCCTCCAGTGGAACGCTGGCAATTTCCAGCAAGCGCGCCTGTTCGTTACCCAGGTACACATCTTCATGCTGGATGATAGGCACCAGGTAAAAGTTCTCCCGAATCTCGAGATGGGCTTCAGGCTGGATCGCGATAACCGGCGAATCTTTCGGTATCGAACCACTGACAACTTCATCATAGAGCGCCTGGTATCCCTTCTTGTCGTAGTCGTCGACCAGTCGTTGCAAATCATCCTTGTGGTTAAACATCATTACCCGCTGAATATTCTGCGGATCTTTAAAAGATACCGTCAGCGCCTGGTTCCAGGCGATCGCTTTATCATCTTTAACCCAGCCCGCAGTCTTGCCGAAACTATCGTAGCCAACCCTGATCCAGTCACCCTGCTTTTCATAAACATACAACACGCTGAACGGCACGATTGCAGTGGACGTGGGTGAATCGACGGCCACCTCGTAGAGGCGGGCATCGGGTACACTGAGTACTCGCTGAAAAAGGGTTTTCTTGCCTTCCATCAACAGCGGTTTTTCCGCCGCCGCCAGGTTTCCCGCCAGCAATAGCAGGCAGCCCATCAGCAGGAGATTTATCGTTTTGCCGCTCTTGTTGCGCATCAGAAACACCTATTCAAAGTTAAGCAGTAGCTGCCGGGCATGGGAATTCCCCTCTTCTGCTTCGTCCTGCGCCCATTGACGCAAGCTGGCAACGCGCTCGCTGGCAGGTTGATGGCCCATCTCGGCAGCCTGCCGATACCACTTGTAGGCCTGGATGGCATCGGCATCATCCAGTAGTGAATTCTCGGCCTGAAATATAGTCGGATCAGACATTTGCCCCATCATCATCATGGCTGGCAAATAGTCTTCACGTGCGGCGAAAAAATACAGCAGGTGTGCATCGGCGAGACTGCCCTCTTGCAGGTAGCCCTGCGCTTTTTCATAAACCAGCTCGAGCGGATAAGGCTTACCCGCAGCGCGCAGTTTTTCGACATACTGGCGCGCCCGCATCCCGGGCGGGACCAGCAGGCTGCGTTCGATAGTGCCCGTGGTGTCTTCTTCGGTGGGCGCGATCTCTTCGGTGAGCGTGGTCTTGACAGCAACTGCCGTCTGATCGCTGCGCATCGATATCGAATCACCGCGATCGCCGCTTAGAAACACGAACAGGATAAGGCCTACGATCGCTAGTGAAATCCAGATTAACGGATTGCGACGAGATGACGATCCACTTTCATTTGATTCTGACATATTAGTTTTCGAAGCTTTGACGTCCAGGTTCCGACCCTTGACCTGCGATCTGCCGGATGGATCCCGGGAATTATAAACACTTGTTGTCGGCGGGTAAATTTAAGTGACGATTTAAATGCGTTGTAACTGATTAATCAGCTGCTTGAACAAGGCCTGTTCCAGATCTTTGATCACGTTTGCTTTTTCCCGATTCGACGCCAGCAGGTTGTCGTCATCGAGCTCGATATCCTTTTGCTGCAGCAGGGTCTTGGCCGGTACGATAACCTCTCCCGTGGAAGACTTCAGGATATAGTTCAGGCTGCGGGCAACGCGTTCGACGATCCTGCCGCTGCTGCCGCCGGAAATCAGGCGACGATCGGGAATGATATTAAAAGTTACCCCGAGTAAAACCGCGTCCGCGGTGGATTGATTAACCACGCTGGCACCGGCCCGGGTAAGCCGACCGCTCAGTTCGTCTTGCTGTTGATCGCTAAAGTTCTTGGTAACCAGATGAATGGTGGACAATTCTGCTGGCAGCTCGGCAGTCCCGGCCAGTCTGAATCCACAGGCGGCCAGGCCAACGCAGGCAACAACAACGATCAGCTGCCGCAAGCCGAGGTGATTTAGCATCGACGCTGCAGTCCTGCCTGGAGAAAAAGCCCTAAACAACGAAATTGACCAGTTTACCCGGCACGACGATGACTTTCCTGATCGGGTCATCGCCAAGAAAGCGCTGCAACTGCTCGTTTGCCCGCGCCGCGGCCTCACAGCTGTCGCGATCGGCATCAGCCGCAATCTGCATTTTTCCACGCAGCTTGCCGTTGACCTGGATCACCATTTCAATACTGTCCTGTACCAGCGCAGTCGTATCTACTTCGGGCCAGGGGTGGTCGATGATGACGCTGTCGTGCCCCAGGTCCTGCCACAGGCGATGACAGATATGCGGAATAATAGGCGCCAGCATCAATACCATGCTATCGAATACTTCCTGGCGGATCGCCCTGCCGGTAGCCGAAGCATCGTCGTAGCGAGATACACTGTTCAGCAGCTCCATGTTGGCCGCGATGGCGGTATTGAAGGTCAGGCGTCGGTCGTAGTCATCGGTCACCTTGCCGATGGTTTCATGCAGTTTCAAACGCATCGCTTTCTGTGCCTCGGTAAGCGTCGCCTTATCGATGGCTGCGGCCGCGGCAGTATCCGCGACGTGCTCCTGTACCGCCGACCACATGCGTTTGAGAAAACGATAAGCGCCCTCGACGCCGGTATCGGACCAGTCCAGGGATTGTTCCGGGGGCGACGCAAACATGATAAACAGGCGCACCGTATCAGCGCCGTAGCGATCGATCAGTTCCTGCGGATCAATAGTATTACCCTTGGACTTTGACATCTTGCTGCCGTCCTTGAGCACCATACCCTGCGTCAGCAAGCGTTTAAACGGTTCGCTGGACTCGATCAGACCCTCGTCGCGCATCAGCTTGTGATAAAAGCGCGCGTAGAGTAAATGCAAAATGGCATGTTCGATACCACCGATATAGAGATCCACCGGGGTCCAGTAAGCGGCGCGTTCGTCGAGCATCGCCGCGTCCTGATCGGGGCAGCTGAAGCGTTCCTGGTACCATGAAGATTCCATAAAAGTATCGAAGGTATCGGTTTCGCGCTCCGCGGCGCCGCCACATTGCGGGCAGGTGACCTGCTTGAACGAATCCATCTTCTTGATCGGCGAGCCGATACCCTCGAACTCGACATCTTCCGGCAGCACCACCGGTAGATCGGCCGCGGGAACCGGCAACATGCCACAGGCGGCACAGTTGATCACCGGAATCGGTGCACCCCAGTAACGCTGGCGCGAAACGCCCCAGTCACGCAGGCGGTAATTGACCTGTCGTCTACCCTTGCCCTGGGCTTCCAATATGATCGGCAATACGCTTAAAAGCGGCCTCGAAATCAAGCCCGTCGAGGATATCCGAATTGCAACAAAGACCATCCTTGCTGACAAACGAACCCTGCTCCAGGTCGATCGGCGAACCGTCAGCTGGTGCGATAACCTGGCGGATATCGATCTGGTACTTGCGCGCAAACTCCCAGTCACGCTGATCATGCGCCGGTACCGACATGATGGCCCCGGTGCCGTAACCGATGAGTACGAAGTTCGCGATCCAGATCGGAATTTTTTCACCATTGACCGGATTTATCGCATTGATACCGAGTGGGACACCCAGCTTCTCCATTTTTTCCAGCGCCGCCTCGGAGGTATGGGTCTTTCGGCAGGATTCGACGAACTCCGCAACGCCGTCGTTACTGTTCGCCACCGCGAGCGCCAGCGGGTGCTCGGCGGCGATCGCCATAAAGGTCGCACCGTAAAGCGTGTCCGGGCGAGTCGTGTAAATCATCAGCGAGATCATGCCCGGGTACTTCGAATTCGACCTCCATGCCTTCGGAACGACCAATCCAGTTGCGTTGCATGGTTTTAACCCGTTCGGGCCATTCGACTTTTTCCAGGTCTGCCAGTAACTCGTCGGCGTAATCGGTGATCTTCAAAAACCACTGCGCTATTTCACGGCGTTCGACCTCGGTGTCGCAGCGCCAGCAGCGTCCATCGATCACCTGCTCATTGGCGAGCACGGTCTGATCGACCGGGCACCAGTTGACCGGCGCGGTTTTTTTGTAAGCAATACCCTTTTCCATCAGGCGGGTAAACAGCCATTGTTCCCAGCGGTAATACTCGGGTTTGCAGGTGGCCAGTTCACGCTTCCAGTCATAACCAAAGCCGAGCAATTTCATCTGCTCACGCATATAGTCGATATTCTGATAGGTCCAGCTGGCGGGCGGCACGTTATTTTTAATCGCCGCGTTTTCCGCCGGCATACCGAAGGCGTCCCAGCCCATCGGTTGCAGCACATTCATGCCGAGCATCCGTTTGAAGCGCGAAATGACATCGCCGATGGTGTAGTTGCGCACGTGTCCAATATGTAATCTACCGCTCGGGTAAGGGAACATGCACAGGCAGTAATAGCTTTCTCGAGACGGGTCTTCGTCGACTTCGAAAACGTGCTCATCCGCCCAGAATTGCTGCGCTTGCGCCTCGAGGGTCTTGGGGTCGTATGATTCCATTGGGTCTAGCCTGCATATTGCATGAAGGGAACGAACACCAGGGGAAATCTGGCAAACAAGGCTGTGCGATCGCCCGCCGATGCATAGCCATAGCTACGCATCAAGGGGGATCGCACAGGATTGGCAGCCAGATTTTTTCTGGTTTCGTTCAGGCGCATACAGTGATAAATAGTATCCATATTAAATCCTTACTATTCCTCATTAAATCAATTTCTTATGACACTCAGTGCGCCGCCTTCATGCAATATGCAGGCTGGCGGCTAAAAAGGGAGAAGGATACTCCACAGCATGGCATACGCAAAGGGATTAACCTGCTTTACGTCGCGCGAGAATCAAAACCAGGGCCAGCGGGAGAAGTGAAAGCAGCCACTGTATTTTGTTGAAGTAGAAAAACGGGGTAGCACCAATGCGACCCTGCACCTCGGCGACTTATCGATTCAGTCCTGAACTGCTCGCTTTGCCTGATCACCCTGCCCTTGTGATCGATAAAGGCGCTTACCCCGGTATTGGTCGAACGCATCATCATGCGCTCGGTTTCGAGGCTACGCATCTGCGCGATCTGCAGATGCTGATGTGGTGCCGTCGAGTTACCGAACCAGGCATCGTTGCTGAGATTGACGAGCAGGTTCGCCCCGGGCAGGGCGAGCATGATATCGCGACTGAAAACATCCTCGAAGCAGATCGACACGCCGAGCTCGCTGGCACCAACCGACATCGTTTCCTGTTCAAGCGGTCCGGGCGTCAGATCCGAGTATGGAATGTTGATCACCCCGCTGAACAAATCGAGCAGCCAGCGCATCGGGTAATATTCGCCGAAGATAACCAGGTGGCGTTTATGGTACAGGCTACGCTCCTGTCCCAGCAATATCATGCTGTTGTAATACCGCTTCTGCTCACGGTCGCTGACCACGAGCCCGCTAAGGATACTGGTTCCGTTTTTAATCGCCGCCTGCTCTAGTGTTTGCAGCAGCGTCGATTCGATTTCTTCCGAATCCCCCGGCAGCGCGGTTTCCGGCCAGATAATCAGATCGCTGTCCCAGAGTTGACTGGTCTCGCGCCAGTAGGTGTTGAAAATATTTTCTTGCTGGTTGGGCCGCCATTTGACTTCCTGGGGAATATTGCCCTGCACCATGCTGACCTTGAGGGATTGCGGCTGCGCCTCGGTCCAGTCGATCTGTTGCAGGAGCCATCCCGACAATGGCAACAGCAACAAAACAGCCAGCATCGAGTAGCGCTTATCGCGCAGCAACAGGAACAGCGCCACGGCCATGTAAAGACACAGCGCACCGATGCCGTAGACGCCGATCAATGGCGCGAAACCAGCCAGGGGCGAACCGGTTTGCGAATAACCAAGACTCAGCCAGGGCATGCCGGTGATAAACCAGCCCTTGAACCATTCGAAGCTGAACCAGAACAGCGGCAACAACCACAGGCTGGTCTCACCCAGAAGACGTCTCGAGTAGTGCCATAAGACGAATGTCAGGGCCGGGGCAAGCGCCAGGTACACCACTAGCAGCCCGGTAATCCCGCCGGCAACCAATGGTGGCGCCATGCCGAAATCGTGCAGACTGTTGTATATCCAGTAAACCCCGAAACCGAAATAACCAATGCCGAAAATCCAGCCGGCGAAGAATATATTGCGCGCCGACGGGCTGCTCTGGATCACGGATAACAACAATGCGGGTATCAGAAACGCAAGCGGCCAGATCGAAAATGGTGCAAAAGCGAGCGGTAGCAACGCGCCCAGAACGAGGGCCAGGCACATTCGTAGCATTACGAAATTGCGTTTAGTCCTGTTCAGCGGTACGCCCGCCGTTATCGATGACCTGGTAGAGGTGTACCTGCCGACTATCGGCGCTTAACACCTTGAAGGTCAAATTATCGACTGTAATCGATTCACCGCGCTCGGGTAAATGACCGATCTGGCGGAGCACGTAGCCACCAATGGTTTCGATACCTTCACTTTCGAAATCCGTGCCGAAATGCTCATTGAATTCCGGTAGGGGTGTCAATGCGCGCACGCTGTAACGATTGGCGCCATGCGGCTGGATATCGACCTCTTCGTCTTCGTCGTGTTCGTCATCGATCTTGCCGACAATTTGCTCGAGTACGTCCTCGATCGTAATCAGCCCGGAAACACCGCCATATTCATCGACGATCATTGCCATATGACTGCGATTGAGCCGGAATTCCTTCAACAATACGTTTAAACGCTTGCTTTCGGGAATGAAGGACGCGGGGCGGATGTACTCGTTGATCTCGAAATTCTGGCTTTGATCGAGCGACGGTTGCAGCAGGTCCTTGGCCAGCAAAATACCGACCACATCGTCCTTGTCGTCATCGATTACGGGGAATCGCGAATGACCGGAGGCGGTAATTTTCTCGATAATGTCAGTCAGGGAATCTTCATGCTCGAGTACGACCATCTGCCCGCGCGGGATCATGATATCGCGCACCTGCATGTCGTCGACCTGCAGCACACCCTCGATCATGGCCAGCTCATCGGGTCCGAGGAGCTGATGTTCCTGCAGGCTTCTTAACAGATCCAGTAACTGCTTTTGATTTTGGGGCTCGCCGGTGAAGACACTGTAGATGCGATCCAGCCACCCCTTCGTCGACCCGCCGTTATCAGCGTCAGCCATTACAGCCCTCACTGCAGAGAATGAACTCAAACATTATACGGATTAGTATAGCCGAGGGTACCAAGAATTTTAATTTCCAGTGCTTCCATTTGCCGGGTATCGTCATCGGCTTGATGGTCGAAGCCCTGCAGGTGCAACATGCCGTGCACCACCAGATGTGCCCAGTGCGCCTCAACCGGCTTGCCCTGCGCTGCGGCTTCCGCGGCCACCACCGGCGCACAGATGACCAGGTCACCCAGGCAATCGTAATCGAGTAACTCGTTAGCGCCGGGAAAGGCGAGCACATTGGTGGCGCTATCCTTGCCGCGATAGCGCTTGTTCAGCTCGCGGCTTTCGGCCTCGCCGACAATGCGAATGGTTTGCTCGAGCTGGTCGTAAGGTTGCTGCAAAGCTGCCTCGATCCATTGCCTGAACTGCTGCTCCGGGGGGACGAAATCCGGCGCCGCATCGTTTTGCAGGTCAAGTGTTAGCGCCATTCTCGAACCGGTCGTAGGCCTCGACAATCGATTGCACCAGCGGATGGCGTACGACGTCTGTCGATTTAAAATAGGTGAAGCCGATCGTATCCAGGTCTTTTAATATGTTAAGGCTATGCCGCAGGCCCGAGGTGTGACTGTCTGGCAGATCGGTTTGCGTGATATCCCCGGTCACCACCGCACGCGAACCGAAACCGATTCGCGTGAGAAACATTTTCATTTGCGCCGGCGTGGTGTTTTGTGCCTCGTCGAGGATGACGAAGGCATTATTCAGCGTGCGTCCGCGCATATAGGCCAGCGGCGCCACCTCGATGACATGGCGTGCAATCAGCTTTTCGACCTTGTCGAAGCCGAGCATTTCATAGAGCGCGTCGTAAACCGGGCGCAGGTAGGGATCCACCTTCTGCGCGAGGTCACCGGGTAAAAAACCGAGCTTCTCGCCAGCCTCGACCGCGGGCCGGGTCAGGATCAGGCGACTGACCTCCTCGTTTTCAAGCGCCTGCACCGCCATCGCCACCGCCAGAAAAGTCTTGCCGGTACCGGCCGGGCCAATACTGAAATTGACTACCTTTTTGGCGATGCGCTCGAAGATATCGACACTGCAGTTCGGATTTGGGCGTGATGTACATGGAACGCAGCTTGATCGCGAAACGCTCGAGATCTACCAGTGCATGCTTGTCGGAAATGTTCAACAGGTTTTCTACTTCATGCAGCGACAAGGCGACCTGCCTGCTTTGCTCCAGAATATGCTCGACGGTAGCGATCGCAGCCTGCGGAATCTTGCCGCTGGAATCGAGCACCAGCTGCTCATCCTTGAGGCGCAACACGAAACTGAAGTGTTTCTCGATTGCCTTCAGATTGCTATTGAGCACGCCGCAGAAATTGGAAATTTGCTCCGGGGTGAAATCTGCCAGACTGATAGAACGCTTCAAGACTTATTCCGCGGCAACCATTCGATCCTTAACTTTCCTGGCAAATATGACGCCCATAGTGACAAAAAGAGCCAGAAAAACCGACAGCATAAATATCACGGCGTAAGCAACAGGTCTTTTAGATCCCCTGGTTTCGCTCGACACCCCTGCCTTAAGCAAAACATGAGACCCCTCGTTTGAAAGTGATAATTCCAGATACTTAATTCTTTCTGTCAATAAATCAATTTCCGATTGGATGCTAGCTTTTTTAACGCAATTTCATTTTGAAATGATTGGTCTGACGTGACTTGCGAGTTGACTTCATCCAGTAAGCCCTGCTCCAGGGCAATTATCAAACCCTCTAAATTCACTATTCTGCTCTTGACCGAAATTAAAGTATCGCGGACACCAGCTGTTAATAATTCAGTGGACTTTTTGAGCTCCTGAATAACTTCATCAACTAGCAGGCCGTGAAAAAGCGACAAATCGATCCTGTTTTCAGCTGCCACCTGGCTTACAATCTCGACTATATTACTATTTTTACTTATGGGAAATACCTTGGTTGCCATTATATGAGGCTTAATCTGCTCAAACTGGCTTAACGATGAAATTCGAGGCAACATGGCAAGTTCAATCCGCTTGATCAGCACATCTGTATCTACAACTGATATGCGCCGGCCATCGGCAATAATGCTTTCTATTTCAATCACGGAGCGTACCGTAACCGTGGATGCAGGCTTTGGGTTGTAGAGAAGTTCGAAACAGAGAATTCCGATCACGGCGACTAAAATCCCAGACGACAGAAATAATTTTCGGTAAGACCACATCACGATCCACAAATCAACCAGATCTATTTCATCATCTCGCCACGGATTAGCGTAACCAACTGGATAGGAAGGCTCGTTTGTTACAGAGTTTTCCTTATTTTCCACTTTACTCATTAAACCAGATTTCCTCGCAGTGAATTGTTTAAGGCCTGAATGACCTCTACATCGACAAACTGACCAATCAACTCATCTGCTCCCCTGAAGTTGACTACCCTGTTATTCTCAGTTCTACCAGATAACTCGCTATCAGATTTTCTGGAATAACCTTCGACCAGGATGCGCTGGGTGCTGCCCACCATTTTGCGCGAGATCTGGTTGGCCTGGTTGAGCAGCTTGTCCTGCAACTGCCGCAGGCGCTGCTTCTTGGTTTCCAGGCTGACATTATCCGGCATGAAGGCGGCCGGGGTGCCGGGACGCTGGCTATAGATGAAACTGAATGACGCATCGAAACCGACATCGTCGATCAGTTTCATGGTGGCGTCGAAATCGGCGTCGGTTTCACCCGGAAAGCCGATGATGAAATCGGAAGACATGCTGATATCAGGCCGAATCTTGCGCAACTTGTTGATCTTGTGCTTGTACTCGATCGCGCTATGACCGCGTTTCATCATCGACAGAATACGATCCGAGCCGCTTTGCACCGGCAAATGCAGGTGATTGACCAGTTCGGGCACCGTGGCATAGGCCTCGATCAGGTTGTCGGAAAATTCGACCGGGTGCGACGTGGTATAGCGGATGCGATCGATGCCGTCGATCGCGGCGACGTAATGGATCAATAGCGCGAGGTCGGCGATATCGCCGTCATCCATCTGCCCGCGATAAGCGTTGACGTTCTGGCCGAGTAGATTGACTTCGCGCACGCCCTGCCCGGCCAGGCTCGGCAACCTCGGCAATGACATCGTCGAGCGGGCGGCTGATTTCCTCGCCGCGGGTATAGGGCACGACGCAAAAGGTGCAGTACTTGCTGCAGCCTTCCATGATCGAGACGAAGGCCTTGACGCCATCGGAACGCGGTTCGGGCAGATGGTCGAATTTCTCGATTTCGGGAAAGCTGACATCGACCACCGCGTTGCCACTGGCGCGAGACTGGCGCAGCATTTCGGGCAGGCGATGCAGGGTTTGCGGACCAAACACCATGTCGACGAATGGCGCGCGGGTGCGAATTGCCTCGCCTTCCTGGCTGGCGACACAACCACCGACACCAATCACCATGTCGGGTTTTTGCTGTTTGAGCTTCTTCCAGCGGCCGAGCTGGGAAAACACCTTTTCCTGCGCCTTTTCACGAATCGAACAGGTATTCAACAGCAACACGTCCGCTTCCGACTCTTCATCGGTCAGCGACAGGTTGCAGCCTTCGGCGAGCACATCCAGCATTTTCGCCGAATCGTACTCGTTCATCTGGCAACCGTGGGTTTTGATGAAGACTTTACCGCTCATGCGCCTATTCTAGTCAAAAGTCTGGCCAAAAGCGCGCAACATACACGGTGTTTGTGCGGGTTGCCAGCGTTTTCACAGGGTATGGAACAAGGGATTTAGAAGCCTGCAATAGCCTAGCCAGGATATTGAATAATATTGTCTTTGCGCGATTCGTCCGCAGATTTCTGGTTCTTTTCCTGGACCAGGTCGGCGACATCGCACTGCGGGCGTAAATCCCTTGACCGCCTCGACCAATAATTCTCTGCTTTTTTCCACGTCATTTGATTCGATCGCCTGTTCAAACTGTTCCAGGTAATTGCTCAATTCCTCCCAGCGGCAGGCTATCTTCATTCGCTGACATTATCAGCGGATGCTGGGTTGGCAAATCATTTTCGCCGATCAGCAATTCTTCATACAGCTTTTCACCGGGGCGCAAGCCAGTGATAGACGATTTCGATATCACCCTCGGGATTTTCTTCGTCCTTGATTTCGAGACCACTCAAGTGAATCAGGCGTTTCGCCATGTCGAGAATTTTTACCGGTTCACCCATATCCAGCACGAACACTTCACCACCCTCGCCCATCGCACCTGCCTGAATTACCAGCTGTGCCGCTTCGGGTATGGTCATGAAGTAACGAATAATTCTGGCGTCGGTCACGGTCACTGGTCCGCCATTTTTAATCTGCTCCCGAAACAATGGAATTACCGAGCCTGAAGATCCCAGCACATTGCCGAATCGAACCATGGTAAAACGGGTATCGATTTCTTTCGCTGCGCCAGCTGTTGCAAAATCATTTCGGCAAAGCGCTTGGTCGCGCCCATGGTACTTGCTGTTTCAATGCGTG
>CAWCBX010000037.1:0-11331 GCA_963793595.1 uncultured Gammaproteobacteria bacterium
CTGGGTAAAATTTGGGATATCCGATGTCCCTGTTTCAATGAGTTTAGGTGATATTGACCTTTTCTCGTAGGGTACCCACTTTCAGTGAGAGAAAATTGGACTTAGCGACAAAACTAGTAATTTGAAGGCGACAGTTTCAATCCGCAGTCTATAATGGAGATTCTGGAGTTGCGGATCGGTACAGAATATGAGTGTTCGTCTCCTAGCGCACTACCTTTGCAGTTGACAATAGAGATTCAGGGGGAATCGCGTGTCTAAATATCAAGTTCCCGCTGCTTTTGGGCACCATTTAAGGCAGTTTGCGCTGTCTGCCGACTTCTTGAGCGTAACTCACTATCAACGTATTCAGAGGGCTATAGCGGATTTCTTATTCGATCAGCTGCAGGCGGTCACTGTGGGATTGTTTGAGCCTTGTGAGATCGATGATACAGACGGTCTAAGACTCGTCTGGTCTAATCCAACTTTTCACGTGCATGAAACGCTCAAGGACGAAAATGGATACCGTCGCCAACTCGCGTTCGCACTTGGTGAACGACGGAATCTGTGGGTAGTGTCTGACAACGATAATCCTCTGACGGAGAAAAACAGGGGAGTAGATCTGTGGTATGAGCGTAGTGAAAACCTACCACCATTTTTTTCATCTCATGATCACCCTCGAACCAAGACACAAGTCATTTTTGTTGTGAAGAACGCGCATAACCGGGTAAATGGAGTTTTTTTGATCGAGATGAGTCAGAAAGTCCTCCCCACTCCAGCGCTACGTTCCGATCTGTCCACTATTGCCGATGCAGTCGGGTTACTAAAAGGCTTAGACTCGACAACACAGGAACAGCAACATTCCACACGGATGGCGATCCGCGAATTGGAGCGGATAAAGAATCGCACGCACCTTGAAACTGGCGCACGCCCAGCCCTATTTTTTGCGTACTCTGCCAAATCACCGCGGGATGTTGTTAAAGCGATAATCAGTGTTCTGGAAGAATTTAAAGACCATGTGGCGGTTCGCGATTGGAGCGCAATGCACGATCCCGGAGATATAAATGTACAAGTGACGGAAGAAATCCTGAATGCGAGATACGGAATTTGCTATTTCTCAGAAGAAGTCCAGTCAGTTGGACCAGCCCCTACTCAGTCAAACGAAAAATCGTTTCAGGACAATCCGAATGTACTAATGGAAGCTGGTATGCTTCATATGGTTACCGAAGGCGCTGGTGGAGTTGGAACTGGATGGATTCCTGTACGAGAGGAGGTGTCACCGGACGTACCGTTTGACATAGTCAGCCAGAGAACAATTATTGTAAGACGCACCAAAGCAGGTGGCTTGAGAAAAAAGGCATTTAGAGAAGACTTGAAAAAGAAGCTGGCTGCGCTCATCACGGTGCCCGTCCCTGGCAAAGAAATTTCAGATTCTTTGTAAACCTCCCCAAATTAGTTACACGTATAATTAGAGTTTTCCAGCCCTTCATGTTTAACCCGATATTCCCAGGGTGTGAGATCGCCCAGAGAGTCATGGGGTCGTTCTTCGTTGTATTCTCGTATCCAGTTTTCCGTTAGTTCTCGTACTTCACTCAGTGTTTTAAAGACGTACATGTTCAGTATCTCGTCACGATAGGTGCGATTGAATCGTTCGACATACGAGTTTGGGACTGGCTTACCGAGTTGTATAAACTCCAGTTCGATATGATGCTCTTCTGCCCATTCGGCCAGTGCCGCTGAGATAAATTCAGGTCCATTATCCATTCGTAACTTACTCGGGTAGCCACGCCAAGCGACTGCTCTTTCCAGCACCCGGACCACACGAGGCGCCGGCAGGTTCAGGTCAATCTCGATGGCCAGAAGTCAAAGGGTCAGGTCTTTCGTTTTGAATTTGAGATTAAAAATCAAAGACCTGACCCCGTGAGTGGCCCCCCAGGTTCCGGAGGCGCTGATTCATGCCGTCATCGACATCGAATCCGCCTGCGATCCCAACGCAATATCTCGTGCCGGCGCGGTTGGTCTGATGCAACTGATGCCGGCAACCGCCAGACGCTACGGGGTCGCCAACCGGCGCAAGCCATCTGCGAATTTGACTGGCGGCACACGTTATCTCAAAGACCTGTTGTTACGTTTTGATAGCAATCTCGAGCTGGCACTCGCCGGCTACAACGCGGGCGAAAACGCGGTCGAAAAATTCGGTAACCGAATTCCGCCGTTCGATGAAACGCAGAATTACGTGCGCAAAGTTCTGAAACTCTATTCGCAGCATTCCGCCGGATTATCCGGTGACGTCTGATTAATATTGCTTCCTGTCAATTGTAAGGCCTGACCCCGTATGTGCGTATGCCGTATGCCTTATTGCCGTATCCAAATAGGTGTAATGTCCCCGGAATTACTGTCCCCAGAATTGCGCGCCGATTTTAAGCATAATCTTAGGAGTCAAATGTGATGATCATGGTATTGCCGCTAAGTGCAGTCACTTTACCCGTGAACGAATCATGTTTGTTTCTTTCGAATCTTACCTCATTGCCAAGCTGCGTCAGTTTGAACAGCTGACTATCGGCCAGAACCTCGATCGAGTTTACGGTCTCACGAACGGTCTGGACTCGCTTACTAAAACCACCCACGAAAACAGTCAGCCAGTTCTTGGCAACATCCTGTCTCTCTTCCGCCCGGCGATCGAAGCGCCTGGACGCAACCCTGGTCGACAGATTTACAGAAATGCCAATCAGAAATGACGTCACCGCATAAACCAGCAACCGGCCTTTATCACCTTGTTCCAGCTCGGTTAAATCGAAGCTGTCAGTGCCACTAAAATAAATTAGGCAATACCCCACCACCAGCACGTTGAAGATGCCCTGCATAATCGCGGAAGGAAAATTGACGAAATAAAATTTGAAATCATTCCCCCATCTCGTGGTCGGGGAATCGAGCAGGTAACAGATATAGATCGCGGTAACGCCAGCTACAACCGTATACATTCCGAGCGACGCGATAACGTCCTTTACCGTCTTCCCGTCAGGCAACTCGACAAATGCAGCAATCACGACCAGGAGGCATAGCGTTATCAAGTAACAGATCGATGCCACGGCCAGGTAAACTGCCCACGGCCGGTCCGAGAATTCGACTTTGGGTTGATCTGGCTGGCGAACATTCCAGACATCATGAACGCTTAAGTATCGCTTAAAATAAAGCACCAGAAGCAGCGGCATGACAAACATCGGAATGCCAAACACCACCCATCTGAATATCTCCTTTGGCCCAAGATCAGCGGTGGCCTCGACCAAGCCGTTTGCGGTTAAGAAATAAAGGCTTAATCCACCGATAGTCGCGCCCACAAGAATCGACATAAACACCGTCGCCCCTGTAAACAAAACCTGGTTCAGGGAAAAATCGAAATACTTCTCCGGGTTCACGATCCAGCCGATGCGCTTCAAATGGATGTCTGGCGCCTCGCCGCTCTTGTTCGACATGAACAAAAGCAAGGTAATCAACCAATAGACCTTGATGAGTACACGACGAATTAGTGTGTGTAGTTTTACTTTTTCTTCGTCGGTCAGGTTATCCCCGCTTTTATATTGAATCATGGCCGGCAACAATTGCCTGAGGCACAATTCCCGGATTTGCTGCCAGCAAAGCGCGCCGCTATTAATATGGCGACTGAAGGGCTCCTGCGTGCTCCACTGCTCCACGCAACAAAGCAAATACGCAAGCCGGGCCCATCGTCTTTCAATCGTTTTTTTATCGTAGGAGAAATAATCCTCGTCCAGACTGTCCTTGATATTAAAACAACATTCGTCGCTCAACATGACTCGCAGGTTCTCCCCAAATACCTCGGAGTCTTTGTCCAGCACACCGTACCTCAGGTCGCGGAAAACACTAAGCCCCTTATCCGGGATCTGGGCATTTTTGAATAGCCTTTGTTTGTAGTCGGCCAGAAGATTACTAACCACTGGTATTCTCGAGGACAGCGACACAAACATCAGCGTGCCAAATACAAATGCTGCGTTCGTCGTAAGCGTGACATCTTTCCCGGCCATGCCTGCGACGACATAGGGAAAAATGAACGAGACGAAAAAATAAAGCAGGAGCGTCATCACTACAAAGGCTAACGCGTATAGAGAATAACGCGATCGATCAGTGGCATATTTCGGCAGCGCCGGCTTTATCTCGGGGTCGGCTTTCAGGATATTCTCCACCCCCTCCTCCTGCGGCACGAATCCAGGCGGGGCGTTGAAATAATTCAGCGCAAAAATAACGACAATGAAACTGCCAGCCAGATAAAGCGCAATACTATAAACACCTTCACTTAACCATTCCATTTCCTTCCTCCATATTTTGCGGATATTTAACGAGAATTCCTCAGGGCCGGTTAATGCCCGTTTATTTCATAAGGCGGCGGAAATCTCTTGCTGTGCGAAAGAATCTTTTCTATGTATCGTCGCGCCAATATGAATTGACACCTCCAGACCGGCCGCATCACCAGGCGGCGAATCGTGCTGAAGAGGAACGATGTTACGGTGAAATTCATAATCAAAGGCCTGGTTCCGGATTTTTTGAATTAGCAGATTTCGTGATATCCCAAAAAGATACATAATTTGCCAAAGTTTGTAGCATGCGCTCCAGGTAACGTCTGTGAGTTTTCCCACATACGCATAACTAATGGGGCCTGAGTACAGAAACAACTTCCCAGGGGGCCTGGGGGTAGCACATATAACTACCATCGATCTCGTGTGAATTAGGAAACACAGAGGGTCAGGCCCTTGATTTTGAATTTCGGGCGATGACACTGACGGTCGAGTAGTGCAGGTTGAAATAAGTGGCTATCTCCCTAAGTATGTATCCGCCACTCTGCTAGGCCCTGGCAATCCCTCGATTGCGGTCCTGCTCCAGGCTGAGGTACTCGTGGATTGGTTTAGGTCGAGGACGTGACTGTGCGGCTGGGATTTCACTTAGATCCGAAAACACAGGGTCAGGTCTTTGATTTTGAATTTTTAGATTCCATAATCAAAGACCTGACCCCATATCCCTATGAGTCAAAGCACGGGCCATTTCTATCTTGTTCAACCTTTCCTAAACGCAAACACTCTGAAGGCCTAAATAACAAAATTAACTAGAGACCCGCACCATAATGCTGCCTACTTGACCCCCGGGCGGGCAGGGACGAGAATAGCGATCGTGTCATCCTGTTGTCGAAATTGGGCAATAACCTCTCAATTCCAATAACAAGTCGCGTAGCAAATGCGCAGGACAACCGCAACACGCAGACCGGTGCATCGGTGATCGCGTGGCATACCCATAAGAAGGAGGAATCATGAACAACTCATCGAATGCAAACCGCAATGCTGGCCGCTTGATCAAGGCTTTATTGCTCGGCAGCATGCTGCTGTGCAGTCACACGGTATTCGCCAAACAAAACAAACACGCTGCGCCGGATGAGAAAGGCCCCTACGCGATCGGGCATACGACCGTCATCCTGACCGACCCCTCACGCAATGTAGACGGCTCCACGCCTGCCGTGTCCGTGGGGCGCTACCTGTATCTCGACATCTGGTACCCGACCGATGTCAAAACCGATGCGCGCATCCTGTACGACTGGAACAACCCGCTGTACAACGAGAATCCAGGCCGGGCCATTTACCCGGAGCTGCCCGATCTACCGCCGATGACCTGGGATGGCAGCCTGTCCACTAACACCATCACCGAGGGCGCACCACTGGCGAAGAAAGGTAAATTTCCGCTGCTGGTGGCCTCGCACGGCAACCTCGTGGCGTCCGCCAAGAACATGCCCGACACGCTGGAACTGCTGGCGAGCCACGGTTACGTCATCGCCTCGATCGAACACACCGGCAATAGCGATGCGCAGTACCAGGCGAGCCTGTTCAACGGTTTTCTCGGACAGCCGGTCGGCGACAACCCCACGCTCGACGCTAACGGCACCATCCTGCAACGCAGCAAGGACGTCAGCTTCATTATCGACGCGGTGCTCGACGGCCTGCTCGACCAGGAGACCGGTATCGCATTCACCAAACGGCTCGACAAGAAAGCCATCGGCGTGCTCGGTTTCTCCCTCGGCGGCATGACCAGCCTCGCCAGCGTCGCCGGCATCAGCGTGCAAGACCACCCGGCCGACCGCCGCATCAAAGCAGCACTGATGGGTGGCGGTAGCAACTACGGCCTGCTGTTGAACGACGACGACTACGCCAACGCCGAGGTGCCGCTAATGTTTCTCGGCAACGACACCGGCATCGTTTACGACAAGTTCAACGCCTTCACCGGCACCAGGGACAAGTACCACGTCGATATCGCCGATTTCAATCACCACATCGGCGGCTATCAGACCAGCTGGTGCCAGGATTTTCAGAGCTCGATGGAAGCGGTCAACCCGGATGTCTTCCCGGGAATCTTTACCCTTTCCGGCCCTCCTGCATCCGTGGGTCCCTCCGATCTCGCCAACTACGGTTTCACCTCGACCTTTTACTGGATCTACACCGGCACGCGCAATTCCGGCGTTTACGATTACTGCGAGCCGTCCACCTTCGCCAACCTCAGCGACGAAGTGCTGATCGACGTGCTGTTCGGCAACCCCGGCATCCTGTCGGTGCGCGACGAACTACTACCGTCGATGCCGCTGAAGCCCGAGGCCTCGATCGAGGAAATCACGCGCACCACCAACTGGTACGCGGTGTCGTTCTTCAACAGGCACCTGAAGCAGGACAGCAAGTACAAGCGCTACCTGAAAAAAGCGAAAAAGGGTGACAAGAAAAACCCGCTGGCACGGGTCGACATCGGCTGTTTCAAGGAAAAGCCGCGACCGATGGACCTGCTGCCGAGCGACAAACTAACCTTCGTCCCGGTCGGTGACGAGGGCTACGAAGTGAGCCTCACCTCGGGCGCCGTGTTCTACCCCCTCGGTGACGCCATAGACGTCTCCGGCGACGGCGTGGAATACCTGCAATATCCCGGCTTTTCCTTCCCCGTACCCGGCATGGCCGACCCGGTCGAAAACCTGTTTCTCGCCGAGAACGGCACGATCACCACGCGCACCACCTCTGACATCGGCGCCATCGACGACAACGGTTCGCCCTGGTATATGAAGGGACACCTGCTGCTCGGCGCACAGTTCCAGATCGGCGCGTTGATGAAGAACCTGGCGGCACCGGAAAACAGCGTGTTCGCCTATTACGACGACGTCGAGGACCGCGTGGTGATCACCTACGTGGACGTACCGTCGTTCGGCACCACCGAGCCCAACACGCTGCAGATCGCGATCCACGGCAACGGCACCATCGAGATGATCGTCGAGGAGCTGGCCAACACCGGCACGGTTTACTCGCCTAGCATCATCGGCACGCTTGGCATCGCCGGCGGACACACCCGGATCAAGGATCTGCGCAAGGTCAGGTCAACCGACTTCAGCAAGCTGCGCAACAGAGGTTCGAAGTTCATGCGTTTCGGGCCCGAAAAGGCAATCTTCGAGCAGTTCTACGCCGGTACCGACAAGTACGCCTGCAAGGGCAACAAAGGCGAGTCGGACGATTAGCCAGAACTAAGCCAGTAAAGGGGTCGGTGACAAATGAGTATCATTCACAAATGTCACCGACCCCTTTATCTCCCGGTGGGTACGCAATTGGAGATCTGAATTAGCTCAATTCAAAGCGACAGTTAACTGATTCGAATTAAGTAAACTGTCACCATATCTCTGGCGTCGTTACCGCTCAGGCGCCAGCAACCGGGACAGATTTAATTGTTTTGCATATACGGGGTCAGGGGTCAGGTCTTTGATTTTGATACCCAGATTAAAAATCAAAGACCTGACCCCCTGAGTGTTTACGGGCATCGGGATTGTTCGATCGGGTCGATCGATATATTTAGTTTGGTAGAAGCGGGAAAATCGAGTACTAATAGCGGCCATAACGCGCGCCGCGCCGCGCCGAAACAAGGTAAAGAGGAATCAGGTTTGAGCACAATCGCAACCACGGCGGACACACCGGCCAGCCGCACGCCACAGGGCATCGCCGCTATTTTGCTCGGGATGTTGCTGTTCGTGTTCCAGGACGCGATGATGAAATCGCTGCTCGGCGACTTCCCGGTCTGGCCGCTGCTGTTGGTGCGAGCGGTCGTCTGCTCGCTGGTCATGGTGCCGCTGATCCTGTATCTCGGGCCACCGCACCGGATCCTGACCCCGCTGTGGCCACTGCACGTCGCGCGCGCCATGCTGTTCGCTTTCGGCTTTTCGCTCTACTACGCGGCATTCCCGTTCATGACCCTGGCCGCGGTGACGACGATCTTCTTCGCCGCGCCCCTGATCACGGCGGTGTTTGCCTCGGTGTTTCTGAAGGAGCACATCGGCATCCATCGGATCAGCGCACTGGTGCTCGGGTTCATAGGCGTCATCATCGCGATGAAGCCGGGCGCGGACTCGTTTCAGTGGGTCTCGGTGCTGCCGCTGATTTGCGCCTGCAGCTACGCGACATCGCAGATGCTGGCGCGACGGATCGGCCACCGCGACACGGCCATGGTCGCGGGCGCCTACACCATCATCCTCGCGGGACTGCTCGTGCTGCCGCTCGGATGGACGCTCAACGCCCTGTTCGATGTCGGCGCGCGGGCCGCGCACCTGCGCTGGAGCTGGGAAGCCTTCAACTTCGGCATCCTGCCCTGGCTCGCCCTGCTGGGTGCCCTCGGCATGGTCGCCTGGACGCTGTTATCCCGGGCCTACCAGATTGCCGACGTCGGCGCCGTGGCGCCGTTCGAGTATACCTACCTGCCGCTGGCGGCGGCGCTCGGTTACTTCGCTTTCGACGAGGTGCCGACGTGGAATACCCTGGCCGGCATGGCGCTGATCATCGTGTCGGGGGTCTACATCGCCTACCGCGAAGTCGTCAATGCCCGTCGCAGCATCATGCCGACGGCCGAGGCGAGCTTTGCACCCGGGAATCCCGGCGTCGTGCCCGAGGTCCATGAGGTCGATCCGGCCCCGGAGCAGCAGTGAAGCGATGGGACACCAGGCTTTCCTCGCGGAAATCCGAAATCGGGGGACAGTAGACCAATCTCGAGCTCACCTAAGCATTTGAATCCGAACGAATTAAGTATACTGTCCCCGGAATTCACGGAATTCACAGGAATCAGGCTGGAATACAAACGCCCAGGTCGTCCGCCCGCCAGCAAAGTCAACAATTAAATAAATCTATCCCGGTTTTTCCGGACAGGCTCCCCAGATCGGGCATTGGATTCACACTACCGCCAGGCCTATAATTCGTGGGCGCTTCCGCACTCGAATCACAACCGGGGACAAGCAATGCAACTCGAACTCATCAGTACCAGGCGCTGTCCATTCGTTCAACGCTCGGTGATCACGCTGAATTACAAGAATATCGAGCACAAGATGACCTTCATCGACCTGGACGACCCACCGGCCTGGTTCAACGAAATATCTCCGCTTGGAAAAGTACCCGTGCTGCGTGTCGACAACGATGCGGTGATCTTCGAATCGGCTGTCATCAACGAATTTCTCGACGACATCACGCCCGGACAATTGCACCCGACCGACCCATTACAACGGGCAATCAACAAGAGCTGGATCGAGTTTGGTGGAAACTGCTGCAGCCTGACATTCCAGCTCATGGTCGCACCCGATAAACAAAGTTACGACGCTATCGTCGCCGACCTCAGCGCCAGTCTCGGCCAGGTCGAGAATGCGCTGGTGCAAGAGCCATACTTCAACGGTGAGAATTTTTCGCTGATCGATGCCGCTTACGCGCCGATCTTTATACGGCTGGACGTATTCGAAGATCTGCTGGGACTCCAGATAACCGACAAGCTACCGAAAATCCATGCCTGGAGGGAAAAACTGCTGGCCATGCCGGAGGTACAGCAAGCGCGTGTTCCCGAATTACCAGACCTGTTTCGACAATTGATCGTGAGCCGCAATGCGTATGCGCAGTCGCTGCTAAGCTGAGCCCGGCCAGTGCAGGATCCTGCAGGATAAGGACAACGGCTGCTGGCCAGAACAAAGCTGGCCGACACCATAAAACCGGGATACATAATTTCAATTCAGTAAAAGTAAGGGCACAAGATCAACCATGTTGAAACAGGCACAATCCGATCTCATCAAACCCGGCTGCTTAACCGCAGGCATAAATCTCGGCAATATCCTGCTGGTTACGGGAACCAGTCCCAATGGCGAGCCACAAGGTGTCGCCCCCGATATGGCCGCGGCCCTGGCCAGGCGCCTCGGTGTCGCCGTCTCCTATATCACTTATGCGACACCGGGCGAGGTCGCCGATGCCGCAGCTCGCGACGAGTGGGATGTCGGCCTGATTGCAATCGAGCCGGAACGCGCCGAAGTGATCGACTTTTGTGATGCCTATGTCGAGATTGAAGCCACCTACCTGGTGCCCGCCGGTTCGTCGTTGCAACGCGTCGACGATGTGGATCAGGCAGGCGTACGAATCGCGGTGTCGGATCGTTCCGCCTACGATCTGTTCCTGAGCCGACACCTGAAGCATGCTGAATTGTGTCGCGCCCCGGGCCTGGCCGGCGCTTTCGAGCTGTTCGTTACTGAAAAACTGGACGCGCTTGCAGGATTGGTACCGGCGTTAAAGGACAATGCCGAAAACCTGCCGGGCTCGTGCGTGCTCGAGGGCAGCTATACCTCGGTATGCCAGGCATTCGGCACCAGGCCGGGAAACACCGCCCTCAATGACTTTACCCAGGCGTTCATCGCCGACGCCAAATCGAGCGGGCTGGTGGCCGAGCTGATCGAAAAACACGGCGTCACCGGCAAACTGCAGGTGGCGGGCAACCGCTAGAACCGCGCGGCAGAAACCGGGACAGATCTAATTATCTGGATACTATTCTTACTATGAAAGTATATTTTTCGCACGGCAAAGAAAGTGGCCCCTGGGGAACCAAGATAAAGCGCCTCGCCAAAATAGCCGAAAACATGGCGCTGCGGCGTCGAAAGTATCGACTACACAGACACGATGGACCCCGATCTGCGCGTCGAACGCCTGCTCGGTGTGCTGGCCAAAGAACAGGACGAGTTCGTTTTGGTGGGCTCGAGTATGGGCGGGTATGTTTCCCTGGTGGCTTCGCAAGAGGTGCACGCGGAGGCCATATTTCTGATGGCACCGGCGCTGTATATCCCGGGTTACGAGCGGCAGGAGTATCGCTCTCGATGTTCACATATCGAAATCGTGCACGGCTGGTCGGACGACGTGATACCTGTCGAGAATTCCATCAGATACGCGCAGGAGGCCAACTGCACGCTGCACCTGATCAGCGGGGATCATCCACTAAATAGCTCGTTGGAAGTCGTTGCGGGGTTGTTTGAAAGGTTTTTGGAACAAG